>CASBQA010000348.1 GCA_949127635.1 Nostocales cyanobacterium PMM_0069
ATATTTTAGCATTGACTGGCGACCCCGTGAAAGCAGGCGACCACACCGATGCTAAAGGCGTGTTTGATTTGGAAGCAGTCCGCTTGCTGCAAGTCATCCAGAAGCTAAATCACGGCTTTGATTGCAACGAGAAACCCTTGACTGATGGAGCCACAGATTTATTTGCTGGTGCAGCTGTCGATCCGCAATGTGCGAGTTGGTCGGGTTTGCAAAGTCGATTTGAGCGCAAATTGCAAGCGGGAGCGGAGTTTTTTCAAAGTCAGTTAATTACCGATTTTGAGCGGCTAGAAAAGTTTATGGACAAAATCGCCGCAGGCTGTGATAAACCGATTTTAGCAGGCATTTTCTTATTGAAATCGGCGAAAAATGCCCAGTTTATTAATAGGTGCGTTCCGGGAGTGAATATTCCCGACCATATTATTGATAGATTAGCCCAGGCAAAAGATCCGCTGGAAGAAGGGGTGAAAATTGCTGCCGAACAAGTTCAGATTGCGCGTCAGTTATGTCAGGGTGTGCATATGATGGCGGTGAAACGTGAAGATTTGATTGTGCCAATTTTGGATATGGCTGGAGTGGCACCAATTAAAGAGTTGGTAACAGTTTAGAAGATTTGGGGCGATTTCTACGCCTACGCATTTTCTATTAAAGCAGCTAGAATCAACTATAGTCGGTTGCATGGCAATGCAATACAGAACCTCACCCCGTCTGTTCCGGACACCCCTCTCCTTATAAAGGCTACTGTGTACACACAAGTCGAATTACCCCCCTTAATCCCCCCTTATAAAGGGGGGAAACAAGAGATTCTTGTCCCCTCCCCTTTATAAGGGGAGGGTTAGGGTGGGGTAATTCGAGGACTGGTAGTGATTCGATGACTTGTGTGTACACGGTAGCTTTATAAAGGAGAGGGGAAGGGGTGAGGTTTTATGTACTTCACGCAACCGAGAACCGCTATAACTGCCTTAGTACATTGTTTATGCTGTCTCCCGAACTCAAAGCTAGACTCTCGACACCTCTAAAAATAGGCTCCTTTGAGGTCAAAAGCCGCGTTTTACAGTCCCCTTTGTCTGGGGTGACGGATTTGGTGTTTCGTCGTTTAGTGCGTCGCTATGCCCCAGAATCGATGATGTATACGGAGATGGTGAATGCTACGGGGTTGCATTATGTGAAAGAATTGCCGAAAATTATGGATGTAGACCCCAACGAACGTCCAATCAGCATTCAACTATTTGATTGTCGTCCGGATTTTCTCGCAGAAGCGGCGATAAAAGCGGTTAAAGAAGGCGCTGATACTGTTGATATCAACATGGGCTGCCCGGTAAATAAAATCACTAAAAATGGTGGTGGTTCTTCGCTGTTGCGTCAACCAGATGTTGCTGAGGCAATTGTCCGGGAAGTGGTGAAGGCAGTAAATGTACCAGTGACGGTGAAAACACGCATCGGCTGGAATGACCAAGAAATCACGATTCTTGATTTTGCTAAACGGATGGAGGACGCAGGAGCGCAAATGATTACGGTGCATGGACGCACCCGCGCTCAAGGTTACAATGGTAATGCACGCTGGGAATGGATTGCGCGTGTGAAAGAGGTGCTTTCTATACCCGTGATTGGGAATGGCGATATTTTCTCGGTGGAAGCAGCGGTGAAGTGTTTGGAGCAAACCGGCGCTGATGGGGTAATGTGTTCACGGGGGACTTTGGGCTATCCGTTTTTGGTGGGAGAAGTTGATCACTTCTTGAAAACGGGGGAATTATTACCGTCACAAACGCCAATTCAGCGTTTGGAATGTGCGCGAGAACACTTGCAAGCGTTGTATGAATATAAAGGCGATCGCGGTGTGCGTCAGGCACGCAAGCACATGACATGGTATGCTAAAAACTTCGCCGGTGCTGCTGATTTACGCGGACAGTTAAGCGTGGTTGATAAAGTGCAGCATGGTCTAGATTTGATTGACCGGGCAATTGAGCAACTGGGTAAGGGTTATGAAGTCATCGAAGAAAATGAGCTAGCGATCGCACAATGAAAAAGAGGGGGAAAGGGTAAAGGGTAAGAAATATAGAGTAAGAGTGAATAAATCCGTATTTTCTTTCCGTACCTTTAACCTTTCCCCCTCTTAATTACTCGTAAGTTTTGCGAATCTCATTCCAGGCTTTGACAATTGCCTGTAAATTCTTGGGTAGGTTATTTTGAGACACATCGTTATAGCGAACTGTAGTATCATCGCTGGTGATTGTGTAGGTGATATAATCAGCAGAACCCTTGGTTGGTGGGTAACTTAGATTCTCTAATTCGCTGAATCTATGGTCTTTGAGCAGTTGTTCAAACTCTCGCACCTTTTGCTTAGAAATTCGCCAAACTCGACGCTCAGAATCATTCGCATCACCAATGCGGTATTGCATTAAACGCCCATCACGAAGCAAAATAGTTTCGTAGGTTTTGCCGATAAAGCCACCGCTAGAAATTTGTCGAAAAACCACATTGCGATCTAATTGTGGTGGTAACTCGCTTATAGGAATAGGTAAAGGTTTAATCTCATCGGGAATTTGGTTAGCGATCGCAATATTGCGAATATCATTCCAAGCTTTGACGACTGTCTGCAAATCCTTAGGCAAGTTATTTTGCGAGACATCATTATACTTAATCGTACCATCAGAGGTAGTGATTGTATAAGTGATGTAATCGGCAGAACCTGGAGCTGCTGGGTAACTCAGATTTCGCAACTCACTTAAATTCTGTTTTTCTAAGAATAATTGAAATTCTTTCAATTGGTGTGGAGAAACCTGCCAAACTTGAGCTTTAAGATTGTTAGCATCACCTTTTTCATAGCGGATGATACGTCCATCATTCAGCAATACAGTTTCGTAGGTTCTCCCTAAAAACCCACCACTCGAAATTTGCCGAAAAATGACATTGTTATTCAAAGTTGGTGGTAACTCACTTGTAGGAATCGTTACAGGTGTAATTCCGTTATCGGCGATTTCGCTAGCTTTTTCATTTAGCCGAAGTGCAGAACCAGATGCATTGGTATGGTAAACTAAAGTATGGTCAACTGCACCTACAACTACTTTCCAACCGTTAATGATCGCTTGAGTACAGCTCTCATCTGGACGTGGTAGATTCAAACAACCATTATTCCAAGTACGCTGTTTCACCTGAACGATATTTAATTGAGAAATCGGCAGATTTAAACGTCGGGATGCAGCTTGGAAAACAGCATTTTTGACATAAGAAGGTAATTTTGCTTCGTTACCCTTAGAAGTCTGGGTAGAAGCTATCCGTAACAAACGTCCGTTACTATTGGTGTGATAAATCCATTTTTGTTTACCATCTGACACCACAACTTTCCAACCAGTAACTAACGCTTGGGTGCAGATTTCATCAGGTTGAGCTACTCCCAAACAACCATTATTCCAAGTTCGTGGAGTGGATTCAACAATTTCCAGGTCTTTGATCGAAATTTGCGATCTTTTTGATGCATCTCGTAACACCGCTGCTTCTACTCGACGAGGCAAGTTGTTTGTTGTCAGATTTTCTTTAATGAATTCATTTGTACTTTCTGGCATTAAATTCCCAGGCGCTGCGGTAGCATTCTTGATGAGGGTGAAATTG
>CASBQA010000349.1 GCA_949127635.1 Nostocales cyanobacterium PMM_0069
GTCGCAGCCGCCCCAGAACCGGTTGCAGCCAGCGTAACTGTCGCCAGAACCCAACTACAGCAGGTAATGGCACGGTTAATTCACGTTCAAAGTGATAGAGAAATTGAATTACCGCAAAGTCTCTCTGTGATTCATATCGGCAAACCAAATGACCGCATTCCCCCCGATATCGACGTATCAGGATTTACTAATTCTGAAGTAGTTTCACGAATTCATGCAGATATTCGCCTTGAGGGAGATGCCCATTATATCGAAGATGTAGGCAGTTCTAATGGCACTTATATTAACAATTTGCCATTGTTACCAGGAAATCGACACCGCTTGCGACCAGGCGATCGCATTAGTCTGGGCAAAGGAGACATGGTAACATTCCTGTTTCAAATATCTTAAGCTCGCTCATTGATACTAGACACTTTTTGGCGTAAAATCCCAATTCTGTAGGACTCCTGGTTAAAAAAAGACGTAGAGACGTAGCATTGCTACGTCTCTACAAGGGTTTCGGATAACCCATAATTAATTTATACTCCTATGTCTATTGCCCACCAAGCGCATTAAAACGCTGACTACGAGCAGCTCTTTCATCAAGAATTGAAAACACCTAGCAACAGACAGTTAGCATGGATGAAAGTACACTCTTTGCAGTTGCGGTAATAACAGAAAGGAAAGTGATCCATGAGCGAACGTTGGAAAGATTTTGAACCCTTGCTCAAAAATGAAGCCCCAGCGGCTGTTGACCGTATGGGGCTTACCTGGCTAATTGCAGCTGCGATCGCCACCATTGTTTTGTGGCAATTCCCCGCAGGCGATTACATTTTATACCCCTTTACCATCCTGGCAACTTGGTTTCACGAAATGAGTCACGGCTTGATGGCACTGGTTTTAGGAGGACAATTTCGGAAATTAGAGATTTTTGGCGATGGTTCAGGTGTAGCAAGTTACGCTATGTCGTTAGCTTTAGCACCGATTGGACCGGCTTTAGTTGCAGCCGCAGGACCAATGGGACCACCGATCGCCGGATCTGCTTTAATTTTGGCTTCGCGTAGTTTCAAAAGTGCAACCCTCAGTTTAAAAATTTTAGGTGGTTTTTTACTGCTTTCAACATTAATTTGGGTGCGATCGCTTTTTGGATTAATTGCAATTCCCCTACTAGGTTTAATTATCTTAGCGATCGCATTTAAAGCTCCCCGTTGGTTACAAGGATTTGCAATTCAATTTCTCGGCGTCCAAGCTTGCGTAAGCACTTATCATCAACTTGATTATTTATTTAGCTATAGTGCAGGTCCCTTAGGACTTTCAGATACAGCGCAAATACAACAGCGTTTATTATTACCTTATTGGTTTTGGGGTGGATTAATGGCGATCGCATCCCTCGTCATCTTAGTCCAAAGTCTCCGCATTGCCTATCGTTCGCGGTGATGGGTAATAAAAACCACATAAAAGCGATTACAAAGACGCGATAAATCGCCGTCTTTACAATAATCAGTCCTTTGTAGAGACGGCGATTTATCGCGTCTCTTGCCTTTTTTTGTAAATATAACAGTATATTAGACTAGATTTTTAGTAAAGTTTTATCATACTCGTAGTCAAAATCTGAGCAGGCACCAGCATGATACTTGAATGGTTCACCACCTGGGTAGCTACAAAAGCAGTTGGGTTTCTCGTCAAGACCATTATCAGCGAAGACTTTCTCAAAGATTTAGTCAAAGACTGCGCTAAAGATTTTTTCAAAGATATCTTGAAGAATGCCATAAACGCACCCTTCAAGCAAGAACCGCTTCAGAAAGCTGAAGTTATGGCACTGACAGAATTTGTGCAACTGATGCAGCAGGATTTAGAAGATGGTGGACTGCTAGAAGATGAGATTAAAAAGTATACGCAACCCATAAAGCAGTTTCTGAAGAATCAAGAAGTCAAACAAATCTTAGGAAATGCCTTTAAGCATGATTGTCAAGCTATAGAGACAAAGAAATTAGAAGAAATTTGGTATAAGCTTAATTCGTCATGTTTGTTACCAGACGATTTTAACTGGATACGAGTTGGTAAGAAGTATGTAATTAAGGTTAAAGAGATAATTCGGGAAGTTGATGAACTGCGAGAGATTCTTGATTCCCATAATCTCGACAAAATCGCCCAAAACACAACCGAGATAGCCGGGATTATTCCGCAATTTGATTTAGAACGTTATCAAGAAGCAATTCGCGAAGGCTATGGTAATCTGAAGTTAGATAATTTGGATACTACAGGTTACGCTTATAACGAACTTAAGTTATGGAAAATCTTTATTGCTCAAAATGTCAAAGAAGCTAATCAAGTATTACCACAAGTACACGAACTGCCTAAAGAACATTTGCGACGACTGCGAGAAAGCAACCAAGTAGAGGCAGAAGTTAAAGAGGAAGAATTAGAACGTTACAAACAAGTTTATTTTGAACAAGCCATACGTTCGGTATTAGATATTGTCAATGATAAACGGACTTATAAATATATCGTCATTTTAGGCGATCCTGGTTCGGGTAAGTCTACATTGTTGCAATATCTCGCTTTGAGTTGGGCAACTTCACCCCTGAATAATGTTATCTCACTACCGATTCCTTTGCTAATTGAGTTACGCGCTTATATGCGACGACGAGAAGATAAGGAGTGTCATAACTTTCTGGAGTTCTTTCATAAATGTAGTGGTGCAATTTCTCACTTA
>CASBQA010000350.1 GCA_949127635.1 Nostocales cyanobacterium PMM_0069
CCACTCCCACAAGTTCTGACATCACTACAGAACAAGCTGTAACCACTCCCACAAGTTCTGACATCACTACAGAACAAGCTGTAACCACTCCCACAAGTTCTGACATCACTACAGAACAAGCTGTAACCACAGACACCGAAGCAAAAAGCGAAACTGTACCCGAAGCAATTCCTCCTCACCCTCCAGCACCTGAATTAGTAGAAGCTGCTGTGACTGAATTAGCAAAAACTCCGGTTGAGGAAATTGCTACCCCAGCAGAAGAACCGACAGATACGCAACAACCAAAGAATTAGGTAATTTGTAGAGACGCGACGGCAGGTGCTTCAACGGAGGGAACCTCCGCAACGCACTGCCTCAAATTTCGCGTCTCTACAAGAAGCGCTTCAGCGCTTACTACAAAATGAGGGTTAATATACTACAATATAAATAAGTGGGATATATTAGCATAAATGCCCTGTGCAACTTACTCTCAAACCTAACCCCCAACCCGTTCCCTTGTAGGGAAGGGGAGCAAGAATCAAAGTCTAAGACCTTGTAGAGACGTAGCATTGCTACGTCTGTTGGGGTTCTGGATAGCGCATAATTAATTCCACTATGTCTATTAGAAATTCTCATGGATAATAGTGAGAATCGAACTTTATTATTCTTTGAAAATCAGCACCGTGACAGAAACTGGAAGCTACAAAGATACTGTAAACCTGCCCAAAACTAACTTTGATATGCGGGCAAACGCTGTGAAGCGTGAACCGGAAATCCAAAATTTTTGGTCAGAAAACAAAATTTACGATCGCCTGTCTCAAGAAAACCCAGGTGAATTATTTATACTGCATGATGGACCACCTTACGCTAATGGTTCGCTGCATATTGGTCATGCTTTAAATAAAATTCTCAAAGACATTATTAATCGCTACCAACTACTACGCGGACGTAAAGTTCGCTACGTACCAGGTTGGGACTGTCACGGATTGCCGATTGAATTGAAAGTTTTGCAGAATATGAAATCGGCAGAACGGCAAAATTTGACATCTTTACAACTGCGACAAAAAGCGAAAGAATTTGCTTTAGCTACGGTAGACGACCAGCGTCACAATTTTAAAACTTACGGTGTTTGGGGCGATTGGGATCATCCTTATTTAACTTTGAACCCCGAATATGAAGCGGCGCAAATCGGTGTCTTCGGTGAGATGCTGTTAAAAGGCTACATCTATCGCGGTTTAAAACCGGTGCATTGGAGTCCCAGTTCTCAAACCGCTTTGGCTGAAGCTGAGTTGGAATATCCGGAAGGTCACACTTCCCGGAGTATCTACGCAGCTTTTGAGATGGTGAGTCTGTCGGAAGCGGTGAAAGCTACGTTGGGTGAGTTTTTGCCTGAGTTGAGTGTGGCTATCTGGACGACGACACCTTGGACTATTCCGGGGAATTTAGCAGTAGCGTTAAATCCTGACCTCAATTATGCCGTGGTGGAAGTCTCACGCAAAGACGCAGAGACGCAAAGTAATCTTGGCGACTTTGCGCCTTTGCGTGAGGCACAAAGATACCTCATCGTAGCTGAGGATTTGGTGGAACGTTTATCGGCAACTTTGGGAAGTGAGTTGACGGTGAAAGTCACAGTGAAGGGGAAAGATTTAGAACATTCTACTTATCGTCACCCGTTATGCGATCGCCTAAGTCCGATTGTGATTGGTGGTGATTATGTAACTACTGAGTCGGGTACTGGGTTGGTACATACTGCACCCGGTCACGGTCAAGAAGACTACATTGTGGGTCAGCGTTACGGTTTGCCTATCCTCGCACCAGTTGATGATTATGGTAATTTTACCTCGGAAGCGGGACAGTTTGCTGGGTTGAATGTGCTGGGTGATGGAAATCAAGCGGTGATTGATGCTTTGGCAGCAGCGGGTTCTTTGTTGAAAGAGGAAGCCTATCAGCATAAATATCCTTATGATTGGAGGACGAAAAAGCCAACGATTTTCCGCGCTACCGAACAATGGTTTGCTTCAGTGGAGGGATTTCGAGAAGAAGCGTTGAGAGCGATCGCTTCGGTCAAATGGGTTCCCGCACAAAGTGAAAATCGCATCACACCAATGGTTGCAGAACGTTCTGATTGGTGTATCTCCCGTCAGCGTAGTTGGGGTGTACCAATTGCGGTTTTTTACGATGAAGCAACTAATCAACCATTGCTGAATGCGGAAACTATTGCCTATGTTCAAGCGATCGTTGCTGAAAAAGGTTCTGATGCTTGGTGGGAACTTTCTGTAGAGGAGTTATTGCCAGAACAGTATCGCAACAACGGTAAATCTTACCGTAAAGGTACTGATACAATGGATGTTTGGTTTGATTCTGGCTCATCTTGGGCAGCTGTTGCCAAGCAGCGTCCAGAATTGCGCTACCCTGCTGATATTTATCTGGAAGGTTCAGATCAGCATCGCGGTTGGTTTCAGTCCAGTTTGCTTACCAGTGTAGCGGTTAATGGCATTGCACCTTACAAAACTGTGTTGACTCACGGTTTTACGTTGGACGAACAAGGACGCAAGCAGAGTAAATCTCTGGGCAATGTGATTGATCCAGCAGTCATTATCAAAGGTGGGAAAAATCAAAAAGAAGAACCACCCTATGGTGCTGACATTTTGCGTTTGTGGGTATCGTCAGTAGACTATACCTCTGACCAGCGGATTGGGAAAAATACCCTCAAGCAACTTGCTGATGTGCGGCAAAAGATTCGCAATACAGCACGGTTTTTGTTAGGTAATTTGCACGACTTTGACCCGCAGAAAGATACAGTACCCTTTGAGGAATTGCCAGAACTTGACCGTTACATGTTGCATCGGATAATGGAAGTGTTTAAGGAAGTGACGGAAGCGTTTGATAGTTTCCAATTCTTCCGCTTTTTCCAAACCGTGCAGAATTTCTGTGTGGTGGATTTATCCAACTTTTATTTGGATGCTGCCAAAGATAGATTGTACATCAGTGCGAGTGATGCTTTCCGGCGTCGCAGTTGTCAAACGGTGTTGCAGGTAGCTTTGGAAAATCTAGCACGAGCGATCGCACCTGTATTAAGTCACATGGCAGAAGATATCTGGCAATATCTACCTTATAAAACGCCGTATAAATCGGTGTTTGAAGCCGGTTGGGTGCAAGTAGACGAAAAATGGCATAATCCAGAATTGGCTCAATTGTGGCAACAAATTCGGCAAATACGCACTGATGTAAATAAGGTGTTAGATACTGCCAGAATGGAAAAAATGATTGGCGCTCCTTTGGAAGCTAAAGTCTTGCTTTATGTAGCTTCTGAGCAATTGCGGGCTTCTGTAAAAGCACTTAATCCGGATGTTGGTAATGGTGTAGATGAACTACGCTATTTGTTTATCACTTCCCAGGTAGAAGTGTTGGATACTCCGGAAGCATTGCAACAGTTGAAATACAACTTGCAATCTGATGCATGGGGAATTGGGGTAGTAGATGCAGAGGGGCAAAAGTGCGATCGCTGTTGGAACTACTCGACTCATGTGGGAGAATCAGCAGAACATCCTTTAATTTGCGATCGGTGTGTTGCAGCTTTGGCTGGGAAGTTTTAAAAGTGAGGAGATTTTAATACCCGACGATTAAAATCGCGGCTACAAGAACAAAGCCCGCCTACGCGGGCTAATATAAAATTAGATGATGGGAGCGCAAAATAACCATAATAAAAGAACCCCATCCGTCTGTGGCACCCTCCCCGCAAGCGGCTATCGTGTACACACAAGTCGAATTACCCCCCTTAATCCCCCCTTGGAAAGGGGGGAAACAGGAATCTAGTTCCCTCCCCTTTATAAGGGGAGGGTTAGGGTGGGGTAATTCGAGGAC
>CASBQA010000351.1 GCA_949127635.1 Nostocales cyanobacterium PMM_0069
AGACATTTGGCTACAAGCTAACAATGCTGCGGTTGAAGTTTTGAAAAGCTATACACTCCAAGACATGTGTCAAGAACGAGATCAAAGGATACAGCAGAATCCGATGTATTACATTTAGCGATCGCAGCTTTATATGCAGCAATCCTGTGGCGAAGCCTTTAGAAAATAGCGCAGAGTGCAAGTTATTATGATATAGCCTAGCGCTTTAACTTATCTGTAAATTTATTTACAGCAAATTTCCCGTTTAGGAGGTACATGCATAAAACCCAAAACCTTGTAGAGACGTAGCACTGCTACGTCTGTTACGTGTATTCGATTAGAGTGCAATCTGCTGTATAGAGTTTTAATTTTTTCCTCATACCTTGTTAACAGAATCCCCGTTTTTTTTCACCAAAATAGTCAAACACATACAACTAAGAATTAATTTAGTTAGACTTAAAGCTTCACTTTTCAAAACAATAAAAGCACCTAATCCCATCAGTACAAAAGGCACAAGATAATTGCTATAGCGAGTTATCAGGTGAGCTATTGTACTCTGATAAGTTAATTTTTCTGCTATGTAGCACCAAACACCTAAAAAGACAAAAAATAAAATAATAATTATTAATAAAGTAACAAAACTGCTGCTAGCAAACAACGGCATATAAACACTGATATTGTCACTACCATTAGCAATAGTCACAGCCGCTACACTATAAGTCTGGGGAGCAAGAAAACTAGTAATATTTAAATCATCAAATTCTTCTATTTCCTCCTTCTCTTCCGTCGATGCATCTTCAGAATTAACCAAACTACTAATACCTATTGCCATTGGCATCAAACCTAGCAACCCAATCCAGTGTGGCGATAAAATCAACCCCCCAAAGAAACCGGGAAGACTAAAAATTACCAGCACCGTAAAACCTAAATACTGACCAACAACAATATGACGACGGCGAAAAGTAGCATTCACCTGCGAAAAAAACAATAACAAAATCACAATATCATCAATATTCGTAGCAGTAAACGCCGTTACCCCAGTACCAATTGCAGCAACTAACTCATTCATTTACGATTGCTGTATACAACAGAAATTAATTTACTATATAAATAACATTTTCCGACAATCCAGCATGAATCAGCTTAGGACAGCTTTTATACAAGGGATAATCGCCTTCTTTGCCACTAATATCGATGACATGGTAATCCTGCTGCTATTTTTTTCACAGATAAATGCTGACTTTCGTCGCCGGCATATCTTTTTTGGTCAATACCTTGGTTTTGCTGCCATCATCATCGCTAGCTTACCAGGATTTTTCGGTGGTTTGGTAGTGCGGCGAGAATTAATTGGATTACTCGGCATACTACCAATAGTAATTGGTCTTAAGCAACTGCTGAGTCAGCAAGAAGAAACCACAGAAATTCAGACAGTGAGCAGTGATTTCAAGCAGTCTTCATACAGAAACCCCATAATATCTTTTATATTGAGTCTTTTGCACCCTAATACATATAAAGTAGCGGCAGTAACCATTGCCAATGGTGGTGATAATATCAGTATTTATATTCCCTTATTCGCTGGTCATAATTTTACCAGTCTGGGAGTGATTTTGAGTATATTTTTTGTCATGGTAGGGGTTTGGTGTTTGATTGCTTACCTATTAACACTTCATCCTGCCATTGCTGATATTTTAACTCGCTACGGTAACTTTCTTGTCCCCTATGTCTTAATTTGTTTGGGACTTTTTATCATGTATGAAAGAGGTACATTCAATCTATTGCCGTGGGTGAAAACCTAACATTTTGGGTTGTTGGTTGTTGGTTGTTGGTTGTTGGTTGTTAGTTGTTGGTTGTTGGTTGTAAAAAAGTACTCATAACCACCATCCACTATCCGCTATCCACCATCCACTAACCACTATCAACTATCCACTAGCCATTACGCTTGATAAACTAACTTCCAACTAACCATCATCAATATTGTGTAAATGATAAAGCGAAGTGGGCGTTGAGGCGCGATTTGACAGATTTTAGCACCTAGTAATACTCCTGGAACTGAGCCTATCCAAATCGGTACTACCAGACTCCAATTAACTGTTCCCAAGGTGAGGTGTCCGAGAGAGGTAAAAAACAATAAAATCGCGGCTTGTGAAATGTCTGTACCCACCAATTTACGAGCATCAAGGCGGAAAAAGCCAATCAATACCAGTGCAAACATTGAACCGGAAGAAACACTAGTTAAACCGACCAAACAGCCTAAAACTGCTCCTATTGTCATCGTCATAAAACGACCAAAGTTAGTTTTTAAGTCAAACTTTGGCAGTTCGGGTAGGGTAAACTTGGGGAAAAAAGTCAAAAGTAGCAATTGTACGAGTGCTAAGACTGTGACTAACAAAATCATCACCCCAAGCAAGCGCAGTAGAATATAATCCAGGCTAGATCCACCATTACGCCTAATTAGGTGCAAAATCCCCACCCCAAACAGCGATCCTGGGACACTTCCAAATGCCAGCCATTGGACAACTTGCATGTCAAGGGTTTTCTGTTGATAGTGCTTGACACTGCCAACAATCTTCATTAGTGTCGCAGCTACGACATCAGAACTAACAGCCACCGAAGGCGGAACTTGAAATACAAAAATCAACATTGGGGTGATGAGAGATGCTCCGCCAATTCCTGTTAAACCAACGATGATGCCAACGCCGAAGCTTAACAGTGGTAGTAATAAATAGTTCATACTCCTATCCAATATCCAAAATGGGGGTTTTCAACTGTGGTAATATAAACACCACAAATTTTTGTGTTTCTAATTGGATGAGAAACACAAAGGTTATTTAGGGAAGGCTTTGGGGATTTAAGATCCTGACCAAAAAAGCCGTTGGAGTGAGTTTTTTAGCGCGATCGCATTTTTCCCTTGTTGAGCAGGTCGTAACTACCAATGGGGTGCTTCTCCTGCTGACTTTTCTCGCATTTTACAAGTAAAACACTATAAGCCTACTGACTTACCGTATTTTAAACATAATCATAAGCAAACGTCTAGTCCCCAGTGTTGTAAATTACCCAACTATATGGATGAAACATGCTGTTAAACTAGATACTAAGTTAAGGGTGGTAATAAAAATTACTAAATTCTTTATTAGTAATGGAGTGTTACGTTATATATAAATTTTGAAGATAGTTTTAAAATAAATGTGATCAAATACCATGCAAAAAATCCAACTTTTTCTGCATGATGAGTTGAAGCGCATCTAACAATTGTTTACCTCAGTCCAAGGGCATATTTAAGATGGAAAAATTAGAAGACGTCAGAGGCGATCGCCAACAAGAAAAATCGCCTTTGAGCTTGATCAAAAAACTGTTGATTGCTCGTTGGCGTTCTCTGCTAATTTTATTTATCGGGGTTTATTTACCTTTGCAAGTCTTTGGGTTACTTGCTTTAGAAGTATGGCAGCATGAAGGTGGGTTTCCGTGGGATGTGCCGATATTGATCGCAATTCACAAAACAGCACAGCCCCAGTTAGACATTTTTGCACTGTCACTAACTAAGCTTGGATCGTTTTGGACTGCAATACCGATTTTTACTACGATCGCACTGGTGTTATTTTTGTTGAAGCGTTGGCGATCGCTAGCTTATGTACTCACCACAGTATTAGGAAGCGCGTTCATCAACCGCACAGTTAAGGAATTCATGCATAGAGTCCGTCCTGACTTGTGGGAGTCAAGCGTTCATGAACTCAGTTATGCCTTTCCTAGTGGTCATGCCATGACGAGTATGACACTGATAGCAGTTTTGGTAGTTTTGGCTTGGAATAGCCAGTGGCGCTGGTTAGTTTTGATTTTCGGTAGTTTATTCGTCGTTGCGATCGGCTGGACGCGACTTTACCTTGGCGTTCACTTTCCTAGTGATATTCTTGCAGGATGGATGGTTGCATTAGCCTGGGCAATTGGGGTAAATCTGATTATCAAACCGCATTTGACTAAAGCAACCGATGTGAATGAACCAACAGTACAGGAAACATCATTACTTCCCGAAGAAACAAAGTTATAGGGATTTGGATAGTTGTTGGTTGTTATACCAATTCTATGTGAGGCTGCACATTAACGCCCTCAGGCTGGAAGCCTGGGGCTAGACAAACAAAGCCTGCCTACGCAGGCTAAATTATATGCATCTTCATATAAAATCGGTATTAGTTGTTAGTTGATAGTTGATAGTTGTTGGTTGTTAGTCGATATTTTTTGACCACTATCCACTATCTACTAACCATTATCCCCTATCCCTTCTTAGTAGGTGCATTGGTGATTCGTGTATCTACGATCGCTTGCGACACATTCGGGATAAACCAGTTGACTTCACCTGGTTTCAATACTTGAGTACCAGCTTGATTGAATTCAATTGCCCCAGTATCTACATTTGTTTTCAATACTAAGTTAGTTCCATTGGGAACCTTGATGACAACACCACCAATCAAGTCTTGATTTTGTCCACCAGGAATGAGGGCAACAGCTTTGATATCGCTAGGGAGAAAAACTCCTTTGCAATCCCATTTATCTTTTGTTGTCTTACCATCAGCTAAAAAATACAGTGAAGCTCCGGAGGAGTATTCATCTTCGTCCAGATTTGGTTCTGGTCCATAAATAGCTAAAGTTTTTCCTGTCTCATTACGACATTGCCCCCAGTTAATGCCTGACTCAAAGGCATATTTTTGAAACTCTAACTCATTGATTTTCTGATCAATTTCCTCAGTTGTGAAACCTTCTACAGCCGCATGTGCTTCTTTAAGAGTCTGCAACTGACTAATCTCTTTAGTTAGTGCGATGTAGTCAGGATTTTTGGTAATTTTTGGCGCATCTGCTAATGAAGGTGGAGCAAACATTAGATTTACTAAAACTAGCACCACAATCAAAATGTATTTGAAGTTTTTCATGATTCTTTGCCCCTAATTCTATAAATTACAGCTTTTGACTATCCTACATAATTCTCGACATCATGGAGGCTATCAAAACTGAATTTTTGTCAAGAATGCTTTTTTGCTACTTAACAATTCATGTTTCACATTACCACTTGAACTTTATTTTTGCAAGTTTCGCACAAACAAAATCAAAATTTTCCTTTTATACTGTTCTATTAATGTTATGCTTATTAGCTCAAATAGCTTCTATATATTCAATACAAGCGATGGCATGAGTTTACATTACCTAAGTCATATTTTTACAAAAAGTCGTATTTGCTACCGCTTTGCAGAATAAATAACTATTTAAACTTGACTCAATTTAATAGTCAGTATTCCGATGTAACTTGTGGAGA
Organism: Nostocales cyanobacterium PMM_0069; assembly: GCA_949127635.1. Lineage (GTDB taxonomy): Bacteria > Cyanobacteriota > Cyanobacteriia > Cyanobacteriales > Nostocaceae > Hassallia. Next base: position 5,279 of record CASBQA010000351.1, read on the forward strand.
TTATCTATTATTTAATAGTCAGTATTCCGATGTAACTTGTGGAGATTATCTATTATTTAGAAAAACCTAAAAAAAAAAAATAATAATACTTGATTCTAAAAAACATATCATGTAGGATGAATCTGTCTTGATAAATAGAAATAATGAGAAAAGTGATTCATTAGATAGATTTATAAGAAATCCAAGTAAAAGTCAGAAATTGAATAGAACGAAGTTTCTGCCTTGGATC
>CASBQA010000352.1 GCA_949127635.1 Nostocales cyanobacterium PMM_0069
AACTTCACTACGTGCAAGAGCGTGGTCTTGTTCGTTATAATTGAGTTGTTGAAGATATTGATTTAATTGCTGTAATTCGAGTTGTTTTTCAGGAGCATAATCGCCAACTTCAAGCGATCGCTCTAAATGCTGTTTTTCGGCGGCAATTTGTTGTAATTGTGCTGACGCATCACTGGTAGATTGAAGTTGTGCTGCTAATTGTCCTCTTTGTTCGCGCAAAGCATCATAACTCGCTAATTTTTGCGCTATTTCGCGGTATTCCTGCCTGAGTACCTGAATTTCTCTATCCGAAAATGCCATTTGCTCTCGGAATACCCACAATTGCCCTTCCGTATCCTTGTACTCTGCTTTGGTTTTATCTGTGACTCGATTCCAATGATGTTCATCCAAAGCACGTTCGCACAACGGACAAAGGGCATTCGGATTTTGCAGCATTTGTAGTTTTTGATCCAGTTCCCCTAAAAGCCTTTCATACTCTCGTTGCTGCGCTTGTAAGCGTTCGATAAAGTGACGCCTTTCCTGTCCTTTTTCCTGCACTCGTTGCAGATAAACTCGCTTTTTCTCTAATTCTTCAATTTGCGTTCCTACATCTATCACCGCTTGTTGTAGTTGCGGTTGGCGTCCAAATGCGCGTTGCAGTTGATTTTCTACTTGTTGGAGTTGTTCGAGTCGCGCTACCAAACCGGCACCAACCCGATCTAATTGGCTTTCCAAAGTCGCTCGTTGTTGCAATAAGGGAGATACTTGCATTTGTAGTTGATCTAAATGAGCAACTCGGTTACGCGCTCTTGTTAGCTGTGCTAAAGCTGTTTCAACTTCGCTTTTATTGGTGAGAGTATGTTGAATTTCTTGCTCTTGTTGCTGCAAAACCTCTAATTGAGCGATCGCTTGTTGCAGTTGCCGTTCTTGATCGTTAATTTGTTTCGTCAGTTGATGTTGTAGTTGTTGACGCTGTTGTACTCGCTGTGTATATTCTTCAAATTTAGCGCTCAAAGATTCTTCTTGAGATTGTAGCGTTTGATATTGCGCTAACCCTGCTTTTATCTCGGTTTCTTGACTTAAGATTGCTTGTAATTCGGATAGCTGACTATTAATTGCTAGCTGTTCTTGTTGTAAGCGATCGCAATCAGAACTCAGATTTTGGTATTGTTGCCTGACAAAGCTCAATTGTTCAGTCCAATTTTGCCGAGTTAGCTGGACAACTTGCAAACTTTGGATTTGAATATTATCAAAAGCTTGTATTTGTTGGAGTTGATTGAGTTCAACTTCTAATTCTGCTTGTTGTGCCTGTGTTGCTTCACGTTTTTGCAGTTGAGTTTTGCTCGTCTCCAAAGAGCGCTCTAATTCTTCTACCTTTGCTTTAAACTGACGAGAGGATTCTTTGGCTCGTTCCTCCAATTCATCGTATTGATTTAACTTCAATAACTCTGCTAAAATCTCTTTACGTTCATTCGGACGCTTGAGCATAAACTCGTCCGCACGACCTTGACGCAGATAGGCGGAATTAATAAAAGTTTCATAATCGAGCTTAATATGTTCTAAAATAACATCTTGAGTCGCCCTTACTCCTTTGCCAGTAAGTGCGCGAAACCCAGAAGGTGTTTCCACTTGAAATTCTAAAACGCCAGTACCACCACGAGGACGGGTGCGAATAACTCGATAAATTTGCTGATTGTTTTGAAAAGTGAAATCAACTCGAACTTCTTTGGCGCCAGAATGAATCACATCATCTTCAACACCGGCGCGGCTTTGACCCCAAATCGCCCAAGTGATAGCTTCGAGAAGCGAAGATTTACCCGCACCATTGGAACCACAAATACAAGCCGTATGCAAGCCGCGAAAATCTAAGGTTGCATCACGGTAACTGAGAAAGTTTTTGAGGATTAGTTGTACTGGGATCATCGAGGCTATAGCGCCACATATACTACATTTTCTAAATAACAGTACAGATGCACTTATAAATTAGTTTACCTATCTGGAAATCATGTTTCTAGTATTAAAGACATTAATTTTACAAAAATTAACAATATGATCGTCGTATTTTTCTTGTTATGCAAAATTTTTTTATTTTATTAAGATAAAAATTAACCTGCCACTGGCTTTTCCTGCCAGTTAACCGAGAATAAAGCAGGGGGGATAAATAAAGGGGACAAGAGAAAAACTTTACCCTACAGCCGGACTCTGCTTTGTTCCGTACTTTTGCTGCCTTATTGATGATGAATAAAAATCGGAAATTATAGCGGTTATCAGTTGGGTGCAATACATCAAAGAATTAAGGAACCGCAGATGAACGCACCCTCGACGCAGATAAATCTGTACTTGATTCAAACGAGAAGCGCTATATATTCACGATGACAATTTATATATTAGGCGAGTTTAAAATGTGCAGGAGCAAAGCAGACGCTATTTTTGGATAATCAGGTTGAATTTTTGGCGAATATTGTCAGGTTGTACAGAGGTGAAGCAGTAGAGACTACCGATGGTAGCCAAGCATTGCTGGAGGAGAAATTCCCCCAAGGGCAATATATTGATCCCGCATTTCTCACAAAACGGTAGGGGCGGGTTCACAAATATGCTTCAATCATTCACGAATATCTCGTGAACCCGCCCCTACAGCCTCTGGACTTGGGT
>CASBQA010000353.1 GCA_949127635.1 Nostocales cyanobacterium PMM_0069
CCCTTTCTTTACTACTAAACCAGTGGGACAAGGTACTGGCTTAGGATTATCTATTAGTTACCAGATTATAGTAGATAAACATAAAGGAAAAATTAAGTGTATCTCTGCACCTGGTAAAGGTACAGAATTTGTAATTGAGATTCCTATGGAACAAATCGATCTCCTTGAGCAACCCAAGCAGGCAGAATCATCTTGAAAGCTCATCTTTGAATGCGGAGAGGATGCAGGAAACTAAAATTGTGATCGCTATTGGGCACCGTCGTAATTTGGTTGTTGGATTAAAGCCTGAAAGCGTCCATCGTCACGGATTTTGTCAAAATCTGAGTGAGTTTGGATTGTGTGCAAATATTGTTCTGGACAGATAAAAATTGCTTGTTGCAAGTTTTCAATTGCGCTTTCGATATTATTTTGTAACGCATAACAGCGAGCTTTGTTGTACCAGACTATGTGATCGTTGGGTTGCAATTCAATGGCACGATTGTAACTGGCGATCGCTTCAGAGTAACGTTGTAATTTTTCCCAAGTTATGCCTCGGTTTAACCAAGCTTTATAATAATCTGGTTGAATTGCTAAAGCGCGGTCAAAGCTGACGATTGCTTTTTCATAGCGTCCCCAGTTGCTCAAACTTGCACCTCGGTTATGCCAAGCCATGACGTTGTTAGGGTCGAATTCAATAGCGCGATCGTAGCTGTTAATAGCTTCTTCATAGCGTTCTAGTTGTTTGAGGGCATTACCTTTATTGTTCCATGCCCAATAAGCATTTGGTTGCAAGTTTATAGTGCGATCAAAGCTGATAATTGCCTTTCCATAATGTCCCAAGTCGCACAACGTAATACCGCGATTGTGCCAAATAGTAGCGGAATTGAAGTTGAATTCAAGAGCGCGGTCAAAGCTGTTGAGAGCTTCATCGTGACGTTCTATTTTTCCCAGAGCAATAGCGCGGTTGTGCCAAACCCAGCAAGCATCTGGGCGTAATTCTAATGTTAAGTCAAAACAAGCGATCGCATCCATGTGGCGACCCAAACAACCTAAGGCAAAACCTTTTTGCGATAAGGCTTCCGGATAATCTGACTTACATTTAAGCGCTTTGTCAAAATTGGCGATCGCCTCTTCAAACTTTTCTGCTTTGTTTTGGCGCAATCCTTGCTGAAAATATAATTCCGCTTCTAGATTGAGGATTATTTTCATAGACCTGGCATCTTCCCTTGGTATGATATTTATTCTCCAGATTCCCAAAAGGATAACATAAGTAGAAAAAAATGTTTGTAAAAGCACTCAGCAAATAGCTAAAAACGCATAGTTCCGGCATGTCCAGATGTAGAGACGTTCCAATGGAACGTCTCTACTAGTGTTACAAATGTGAGATCCTGAAGATAGTTAAGGACGGTCAAGGGAGTCTAAAGAGAATGCAACAACATGGGCAGTCAACGGTTGTAATTACCGGTGCATCCTCAGGAGTCGGTTTGCAAGCTGCAAGAGCGCTTGCCCAAACGGGAAAATGGCATGTGGTGATGGCATGTCGGGATATCCCGAAGACGGAAAAAGCTGCCAAAACTGTAGGAATGTCGCAAGACAGCTACACAATCATGCATCTCGACTTAGCTAGCTTAGAAAGTGTGCGACAGTTTGTGAAAAACTTCCGAGAAAGTGGCAAATCTCTGGATGCTTTGGTATGCAATGCTGCTGTGTATATGCCTTTATTAAAAGAGCCGTTGTACAGCGAAGACGGATATGAGTTGAGCGTTGCCACAAATCATCTGGGACATTTTCTTTTGTGTAATTTGATGCTTGAGGATTTGAAAAAATCTTCAGCTTCCCAGCCAAGATTAATTATTTTGGGAACTGTGACAGCAAATCCGAAGGAATTGGGAGGCAAAATTCCGATTCCAGCACCTCCAGATTTAGGAGAACTCCAAGGCTTTGAGGCAGGTTTTAAAGCGCCGATTTCCATGATTAACGGCAAGAAGTTTAAATCAGGCAAAGCTTACAAAGATAGCAAACTTTGCAATGTTTTGACTATGCGAGAATTGCATCGGCGTTATCACGAGTCAACTAATATTGTTTTCAGTTCTCTGTATCCGGGATGTGTAGCAACTACGGCTTTATTTCGCAATCACTATCCGCTGTTTCAGAAAATTTTTCCACTTTTTCAGAAAAATATTACTGGGGGATTTGTCTCTGAAGAATTGGCAGGCGATCGCGTTGCCGAAGTTGTCGCCAATCCCGAATACAATAAATCCGGTATGTATTGGAGTTGGGGAAATCGACAGAAAGAAGGTCGTAAATCTTTTGTGCAAGAAGTTTCTAACGAAGCTAGCGATGATAACAAAGCTAAAAAGCTGTGGGATTTGAGCGCTAAGTTAGTTGGAATTGCATAATATACAGTACGTAGAGACGTAGCACTGCTACGTCTCTACAAGGAGAGGGGTTTTATATATATATTTGATTTACCTGAAATCTGCTGTATTACAAGTATGCGATAGAATTGCTATAGCAAGCATACAGGCAATTAAAATGCCTAATCTCTACGAAACAGACTTCTATGCCTGGACACTAGAACAAGCTGAGTTATTACGCCACAAAGACTGGAGCAAAATTGACTTGCCAAATTTGCTTGAGGAAATAGAATCATTGGGGAAACAACAACGCCAGGAATTGAGAAATCGTCTGAGCGTGTTATTAGGGCATTTACTCAAATGGCAGTATCAACCAGAACGGCGTAGTCGTAGCTGGTTAGCAACTATTCGCTTGCAACGACGTGAAACTATCAAATTATTAGTAGATAATCCTAGTTTAAAATCCTACCTGCCAGATGGTTTACAGTCAGCTTATGAAAACGGTAGGGATTTAGCAATGGGCGAAACTAATTTACCCTTGAAAACCTTTCCCTCAGAATGTAATTATAGCTTTGAGCAAATCGTGGATAATGAGTTTTATCCAGGTGAACCAAGTTTGAATGTTGAGGAATTCTAACTCGATTTTGACTCTGCTTCGTTGAGTAATTGTATTCCAGAGGCGATCACTTGGCTGCACAGTTGCGATCGCTTGGCATTGAACCGGAAGCCTAACAACTACTGATTAACATTCAACAAGCGCGAATTTTGTAGCCTATCCATCCACTTTCCTAAATATACTTGATTAGCATTTTGCTCATCTGGATTTTGGCTATCCAAAGGATGAGGCATTAATCCTAAAATCGTTGCTGTTGTCACACAAAACATCGATTTTTGGAAACTTATGCAAATTTGTACCCGCAAATCATCTTCACCTCTGCGACTGCGACGATAAATGTCGTGTAAATAATCTGGCAGATAGTGCCGCATATCCTGCATTAACAAGGTGGGAGGTATACCCGCACCACCAATGGGCAAAGGATCGGCATACAAAGCACCATATTGAAATCGTCCTTGATCTGCGGGAATTTGATAAGCTTGAGCATTATATGAAACTGTACCCTGAAAAGGCGTTCCTCGAAAGAAGACAGCTTCAACATAAGGTATTGCCGTATCTGCAAGAAAGGTTAAACCAACGCTTTCGGGTATAATTTCATAAACTTTATCCCGCAATTTCACCACATAGGTAATTGGCTTATTTGCATTTGCTACCAACTCCCCTTTAATATGATCTACAACTTGGGGAATCGATTTGATTTTGCCTTGGTCGTAAAGGTCTGATAAGCTAAGAAACATATCAGCCATGACTCGCCAAAATTGACCCAAACCAGTATAGTAACAACTTACGCGCAACTGTTCTGTTAAAAAGTCAGGAAATAGTTGGTTAACTCCCATCATCAAGGGATTATTTTGAAATTTGGCATCAATAACAGCTTTGGCTCTTTGTTCAAATTCTGCTGAATCTAAATATTCATCTAACCCTCCCCCACCATGCCAAAGCATAGCTCTCATACAATATTCAGCATATTCAAAGTTGATTCTGTCATGCCACCAATGACGTAATAATTTATTTAAAGTAACTTCCCCATTCATGTATTTAAAAAAGGGAAAAAATATTAAAAATTGATTTTCGGCAATGTAGATGAGATTTTTTGAGTAAGCATCTAAAACTACGCCATAACTTTTGAGAATGCCAACTACTTCTAATACGTTTTCGGGATTGTCAGGAAGTAATGCTTCTCCAAAAAGGAGAAGTTCAATATATTTAGAAAGTGGGTGGTTGGCAAGCTTGTTTGTAAGAGTTACCATTGCTGTTTTTCCTGGGTATTTCAAATATCAAATAATATGTAGTAGGCGTTAAAACGCCTATTTTAAGCACTGAAGTGCTTACTACCAATGTTTCAAGTCTTACCTTTGATTTTGTCTGGAGATATTGCGACTACGTTTTGGGCATTAACCATTGCAGTGATGGTTGGTTCAGTCCAGCGGACTAACCAAGCAGGTTGAATACCCAAAATCACAATTAAGATTGCTAATATCACAGATGGAAGGCGATCGCTCCAATATACACGAGGCAAATTCATCACTTGCACAGATAAGCGTCCAAAAAAGGCGCGGTCTAGCAAAAGTAAGAAGTATACTGCGGTTAAGCCTGTACCAATCATTGACAGCAAGGTTTGCAACGGAAAAACGGGGAAACTGCCACGAAAGATAATAAACTCAGAAATAAACCCGACCATTCCCGGTATACCTGCGCTAGCCATTACCCCTAAAAGCATCAAGCTACCAATTACAGGCATTCCTCGTTCTGGGTTGAAGAGTCCAGAGAGTACGTCTAAATCGCGGCTTCCGGCTTTTTTATACACAACTCCCACCAGCAAAAACAGCAGTGCAGAAATTAAGCCGTGGCTGACCATTTGCATGACTGTTCCCAACACGCTTAAAGGTGTAGCGGCAGCAGCAGCTAGCAGTACGTAACCCATGTGACCAATGGAACTGTATGCTACCATTTTTTTCATGTCTTTTTGGGCGATCGCGCAGGATGCACCATACAGCACACTCACTACTGCCCAAGTTGCTAACCAAGGAGCCAAATAACTCCAAGCTTCTGGTAACAAGTTCATGCCAAACCGTAGTAAACCATAAGTTCCCAACTTCAACAATACACCAGCTAACAATACAGATATCGGTGTGGAAGCTTCGACGTGAGCATCTGGCAACCAAGTATGGAAAGGAACTAAAGGAATTTTAATCGCAAAACCTACTAAAATCCCCGCTAGCAATAAAATTTGTATTCCTAACGGTAGCGCTTTCGCATTCAAGGTTGCCAAAGCAAAACTAGGTGCATGACTCAACCAAACCAAACCGAGGAAACTTGCTAAAATCAAAATTCCTGATAAAGCTGTATAAATTAAGAATTTTGTCGCTGCATAACCGCGTCGTTGTCCACCCCAAATTGCAATTAGTAAATACAGAGGAATCAATTCTAATTCGTAAAATAGGAAAAATAGCAGTAAATCCTGTGCTAAAAAGGCTCCAGTTACCCCAGCATTTAATAGTAGTAGCAAAGAGTAATAAAACCGAGGACGCTGCAAAGATTCATCGCTGCTGTAAATGGCAATACAAGTCAAAAGTCCATTCAACAGCAATAAAGGCATAGACAAACCGTCTATTCCGAGGTTATAATTCAAGCCTAAAACATCTACCCAAGGTATGGACTCTGCAAACTGTTGCGTCACTTGTCCAGGGTTAAACTGAATAGCTAGTACAATTGTCCACGAGAAAGCGATCGCACTAAAAACTAAAGCCATCCCACGGGAAATTTTCCCATTCATGGCTATGGGCAAAAACCCAATTAAAGCCGCACCTAACAACGGCAGCAAAATTAAAGCACTGAGCATAGACACAAATTAATTAAGGGGAGTGTTGACTTTTGTACAGACGTTTAAGTGGAAGGTCTCTACGACTACAGACGTTCCAGTGGAACGTCTCTACGACTTTTAAAACGGCAATTTATCCAATAGACCTAATGACCAGCTAATGAAAAACCCTAGCACGCTGACGACTGCAAGGATAGTTAACATATATCCTTGCGATTGACCGGAAATGCTGTATTTTAAGCTTTGTCCGCTAAAAATTGTGGCGATGCCGACTAGGTTAACTAAACCATCAACTATGTAGCGATCGCTCCAAGAGGAAATCCTCGAAAGTAGCGCGACTGCACCTACTACCGTCAATCGGTAAACTCGGTCAATATAAAAGTCATAACCCAATAAATCTTGCACAAATCTCCAAGCGAGTACTGTTGATCTTGACCAACCTTTGTGTAGATAAATTGTACATCCTGTACCTACTCCAGCTAAGGTAGATGAAAATAATAGCAATACTATATACCAGTTGACACTTTCCCAACTTGGTAGTAGATACCATTGCTGTAGCATGACAGGCACTAACAGCGTGAGTATTATTAAGGATACCATTGGAAATGCCATTGTCCAACCGACTTCTGGGGTGCGACGGGTCTTTTGTTGCGGTTCACCCCAAAACACTAATCGAAAGACTCGTGTCAAATTTAATGCCGTTAAGCCGTTAACTAATAACAATACACCAATCACCCAAGGGCTAGTCGCCACAAAGCCATCAGCCCATGACAGCATCGCCCAAAAACTACCTAATGGCAGTAGCGATACCAATCCAGCGGAACCGACGATGTAAGCTGTAGTGGTTGCTGGCATCCGCGACCATAAACCACCCATTTCTGTCAAGTCTTGGGTTTGGGTGGTGAATATGACTGAACCCGAACTCATGAATAATAGTGCTTTAGCGATCGCATGAGTCAACAGCAACATTAAGGCTACACCTCCTTGCTGCAAACCCACCGCTAAAAATACTAATCCCATGTAGGCACTGGTAGAATGGGATAATGCCCGCTTAATATCTGTTTGGGCAAGGGACACTAAGGTTGCACCTATTGCTGTAACTGTACCCATAATTATCAAAGCATTTAAAGCAACTGGCGAGAGCGCTAAAATTGGCTGAAGTCTAAATAATAGATACGCACCACCAGCTACTACCAATGAGTTCCGCATTACTGAAGCTGGGTTGGGACCTTCCATCGCTTCGTCTAACCACAGATGCAAGGGAAATTGAGCGCATTTACCAGCAGGTCCTGCTATCAATGCTAAACCCAGTAAAGTTGATGTTAACGGATTTAAGTTTGCTGTTTGCGCCCATTCATATAAATTGGAAAAGTTCAAACTACCTGCCATTGTGGAAAGCGTCACTACTGCCATCAGCAGCAATAAATCTCCTACCCGTTTGGTGAGAAAGGCATCTCGCGCTGCTGTCACTACCAAAGGTTGAGCATACCAAAACCCTACCAGCAAGTAAGTGGAAAGGGTTAAGACTTCTAACAAAGTATAGCTGACAAACAACGAGTCACTGATGGCTAAACCACTCAACGCTGCTTCAAAAAATCCCATCATGGCAAAGAAACGAGCGATCGCCCAATCTTTTTCCATGTAACCCAAGGCATAAATCTGTGCTAATAGGCTTAATCCCGTGATTAAAACTGATGTCCCAATACTTATTGGTGAAATATCCAAGGCAAAGGATAAGTCCAAATCTGCTACTTTTAACCAGGCGATCGTAAAAGTTTCCGGTTCTCTATTCCAGATATCTATAAATACAAATAGACTGTGGACAAAAGAGAATACAGTCGTCAATATGTTTAAATATGCTGCTGGTCTAGGTCCTGTACGCTTAATTATTCCCATTGCCCACGGCAAAGTTAAAATGGCGCCTATTAAGCCATAAAGAGGCACACACCAACTTGTTGAGAAGAGAAACTGATTCATTTAAATTTCCTTTAACGAATTATTATTCATGTTTTTTTCATTCCAAATATTTATTTTCAAGATAATATCCTTTATTTACC
>CASBQA010000354.1 GCA_949127635.1 Nostocales cyanobacterium PMM_0069
TAACATAACGGACCGATGTTATGGCATAACGGACCGATGTTATAACATAACGGACCGATGTTATGGCATAACGGACCGATGTATTAACGTTTCCACGCTAACCAAGCCGAAGATAACTTCTTAATACTGTTCAAACGCGCAATGCTATACTTATCAGCAGCTTTGCGAATAGATTCTGCTTGGGTGGGATATGGGTGAATTGTTTTGGCGATCGCATTCAAACCCAAATTATTCGTCATTGCTAAGGTAACTTCGCTAATCATCTCACCGGCATGTCGAGCAACTATCGTTGCTCCTAAAATCTTGTCTGTTCCCTTCTTTACATGTAACTTAGTAAATCCCTCAGTTTCCCCATCAACGATCGCTCGATCCACGTCGTTGAAAGAAACGCTAAATGTATCAATCTCAATACCCTTTGCTTCAGCTTCTTGCGGATGCATCCCTACATGAGCTATCTCTGGGTCAGTATAAGTACACCAAGGCATAATCAAAGAACTAAGTTTCTTACGTCCCACCCCAAGAATCGAAAATAGCGCATTTTGAATTACAATTCGAGCGGCAGCATCAGCAGCATGGGTAAATTTCCACTTCATGCAAACATCCCCTAGTGCATAAATGCGGGGATTAGTTGTCTGTAAGTAGTCATTAATTATAATGCCTTGCTTTTCATCATATTCTACACCCACAGCTTCCAAATTCAAGTATTCTACATTTGGCGATCGCCCATTCGCTACTAAAATTTCATCAACTCCAAGCACTTCCTCTTGTCCGTTAATCTCGTAACGAATGACTTTTTCTGCATCGTCGTGTTCAATGCGTTTAATTTTAGACTCAAAACGTAATTCAATACCCTCGCGCACAAAAGCTTTTTGAATCATCTCTGCGGCTTCCGCATCTTCACGACTCAGTAAGCGCGAACCTTTTTGTAGTAAAATAACTTGTGAACCTAAGCGTTGAAAAGTCTGAGCCAATTCGCAACCGATGTAACCTCCACCAATTACGGCTAATCTACTTGGGCATTGTGTCAGAGAAAACACGGTTTCATTAGTCAGATATTTTGTTTCATTTAAACCATCAATGGGTAATTTAGTCGGGTGCGAACCTGTAGCGATCGCAGCCTTTTTAAAGTGTAAAACACTTTCGCCCACTTCTACCCGATCACTATCTTTAAATCGAGCCTCGCCAAAAAACACATCAACACCAAATTCTTCTTGAAAGCGTTTAGCAGAATCATTCGGACTAATTTCTGACCGTATTCGTCGCAACCGCTCCATTACTGCGGGAAAATCAATGTTAATTTGATGACGGCTGTCAATGCCAAATTCTTGTGCGTAATAGATATCTGCAACTACCCGTGCAGAACGAATCAGAGTTTTTGATGGTATACAACCCACATTAGTACAATCACCGCCCATCAAACGCTTTTCAATTAAAGCCACCTTCGCACCTAACATCGCTGCACCGGCAGCAGTTACCAATCCAGCCGTACCCGCACCAATGACAACCAAATTGTAACTCGGTGCAGGTTCAGGGTTAACCCAATCTGGAGGATGAAGGTTATCAATTAACGCCTGATTATACCGATCCATCGGGGAAACGGTTACGGTGCTAACTGCTGTGGTCATAATGATGCACTTTTTGTGACAAGAACTGATTAAATATGCTACACAGAAAGTGATTAATTTTCCTCTAGCTAAAGTTGTTTATATTTAAACTTTGGCTAGTTTAGCTCTAATCGTCTCTATGCGTTTGCGATTTACGCCCAAATCACTTTGACCTAAACGCGACGCCGAGCGTACTTGGATGACGTTCGCTTTGCGGTCTAGATAAAATTCCACATCATCGACAAATCCCATCAAAGCGCTTTTAAATTCTGCATACAAATAATCCTTGTTCTCTGTGATGATTTTGGTTCTAGGCAAAGATTGAATCACACTTTTGAGTTTAGCGATCGCTTGTTCTGGGGTATAATTGTAACTCAGCGGTGCAATTGCATGTCCGACATCTGAACTTTGACTAGAAACACAGTTAGGACTATTAGGGCAAGGTGCTAATTTCCCATTGTTCACACCTAAATTGTTCGGTCGTTTGCCAGCAAAAACCATAATTATGCTCTTATAAATAGGTAGACTGTATATTACTCTACAACGTAGTGAGCGAGAATATCGCTCAATTATTAATGCATCTACATTTAGGTAGATTTATCCTAAATATATGAATATATCTGTAGTTCGTAGTGAGCGAGAAGATCGCTCAATTGCGAGAATTTTAAGGGCTAGAGCCGCTTACTACGTTAGAATGCCAAAAAGCGATCGCTATGAATCCAACTTCTATCTGGAATTTGAAAGCGATCGCTCTTGCGTGTTAATTCTAGCGCAAGCTTTACATTTTACCGTGTTGCATCACTTGTTGAAGGTGCTGACGCATTTCTTGTGCTTGTTCCATATCAGAAGCTTAATAACCCGACGAGTAAACTCGCGGCTACACGTACAAAGCCCACCTTTGTGGGCTAATTAGACGCAGCTCGTTTATAGCGTTTCCTAGTCTGCTGAGGTACAAATTTATCTGCGTCCATCTGCGTTTATCTATCTTCATCTGCGGTTAATTCAATATTCTGTACCTCATAAATATGCGAATCGCTATAGCTGCATAATTACATCGACCGAAATTAATTATGCGCTATCCAAAACCCTTGTAAAGACGTAGCAATGCTACGTCTCTACATATTTTCGGGAGATGTCTATTATGCAACGGGTTTATTTTCATCATACTGATGAGAATGAGAGAATTCGTTTTGATGTTCTTTACCTCCTCGATGCCTAATAGGACAATATTTGGTGCTAGCACTAATGCAATCCATATGTGGTGTTTTGGCACACACTACTAATAGCGTACCGAGAATAAATAACAAGCCACACATTGCTATAGTTTGCATCCAAGAAATTTCTAACGCTCCGTGAACAACTATTTCTCGCAATACAGATACAATTGTGACTTCAACTGCTACACCGACAGAAATACTATGCTCTTGTAAGTAAACCATGAGCAATCGAAATAACTCAACCAGAATCAAGATAAATAGCATCTTGGAAGTCACATGTTTATAGTCTAATGCCTGAGTGAGGGCAGTAAATATTCCCCACAACTGCATTACCATCACAACAAACAAAGTCAAACACAGAATTATAACAATTAAGTCTTGGAAAGCCTCCATGTTGCGAACGATTGCATGTCGATCAAACCAGCGATCGCCAAATAAAAATTGACTCTTGAAGCGCTTTTGCTTGTACATTTGTATTCTCATGGGAACAATTTGCGACGACACCAGCCCAACCAATAATTCTATTGTTACCCAATGTGAAGCAATCGCACCTCAACGGGGTTGATAATTTAAATTCTGTACTTGTTGTAACAATTGGTCGGCATTTCTTGCCCACAAAGTATTATTCTGAGAATTATATAAATCTCTGGCATATTGTAATACTTGTGCGGCTTCTGGATATTGCCTTAATTGCATAAAAACTAACCCCGCACCGTAATAAGCGTTGGCATAATTTGTGTTTGCCTCAGCGGATTTTCTAAATGCTTCTAAAGCTTCTTTTAATTTATTTTGGTTATACCAAATCGTTCCCAAAGTGTA
>CASBQA010000355.1 GCA_949127635.1 Nostocales cyanobacterium PMM_0069
AATAATCGGTGTTTTGGTTTTAAATAGCTGATATAAGTCCACGTCTTTAACCCGCTTTGCGGAGTCCAAAGTCAAAAGTCAATCGGAAATAGGGCATAGGGCATAGCCATTGGTAATAATTCTTTTCCTTTCCCCTTTCTCATGAGTCCCTTTCCCCCTCAACAAAATTGCCCATTAACTCATTACCAATGACTGATGACAAATTTGTTTAAAACAGTTTGTTTTATTGCCTCCCCCTTCAGATGGAAATTGCTGCAAAACATTCCATAAGATATGTTAAGATAAAAACTGGCTACAGGAGGAGTTTGCCACTCACAAAACGCGAGGCACTTTCTTTGTAGTCTAGGTGTTTTGCTGACCCATCCAAGTAGGAACGCAATACCTGAGCGCAAAGTCAGCTTACCGCTTTACAGGCGTAGTCGCGAGTTCGATTTCCCAAAGGGCGAGCGACTTCTCACAAACAGCCCTTAGGGCGGCTTCCCGATGGGTAAATTAACAACCCACACCCTGCGGTAGTGTAAAATACAACAGGCTATTTGTTAAAATATATTAAAAGTGTTTTATTTATCCGAAGACACTTTGGTTTGACCCTGGGAAACAGATTAATAAGAATATCATAGCATGAGCTCTATTTAGTAATTAGAGTCACAATTTTGCGGGCAATTGAGTGCCTCAATCGCCTTTAGAAGTGTAACTAAGAGAGGGTGCGTATGACTAAGAACTCACAAAACAGGATCTAGTAGTTTAGTCTTGAACAAACAAAGAAGATTTTTTATAATATGGGTGATAAGCCAACAATTGCAATTTCTCACCTGGGCTGCGAGAAAAATCGAATTGATACAGAGCACATGTTAGGACTGCTAGTAGAAGCAGGCTATGGTGTAGATAGTAATGAAGATTTAGCAGATTATGTTATTGTCAATACTTGTAGTTTTATTGAAGCAGCAAGAGAAGAATCCGTAAAGACGTTAGTAGAACTAGCGGAAGCGAATAAAAAAATCGTGATCGCAGGTTGTATGGCGCAGCACTTCCAAGAGCAGTTATTGGAAGAGTTGCCAGAAGCAGTAGCGGTGGTAGGTACTGGCGATTATCACAAAATAGTTGATGTAATTAAGCGGGTAGAAGAAGGAGAACGAGTTAAACTTGTTAGTGCCGAACCGACCTATATTGCTGATGAAAACACACCACGTTATCGGACGACAAGCGAGGGTGTAGCCTATTTGCGGGTAGCCGAAGGATGTGATTATCGTTGTGCGTTTTGTATCATTCCTTATCTACGCGGAAATCAGCGATCGCGCACTATTGAATCGATTGTCAAAGAAGCACAACAGCTAGCGAGTGAAGGTGTAAAAGAAATAATTTTAATTTCCCAAATCACCACCAATTATGGATTAGACATCTACGGCGAACCAAAATTAGCAGAATTACTTCGCGCTTTGGCAAAAGTAGATGTACCGTGGATAAGGATGCACTACGCTTATCCCACCGGATTGACTCCAGAAGCGATTAAGGCAATAAAAGAAACACCTAACGTATTACCTTATTTAGATTTGCCCTTGCAACATTCCCATCCAGAAGTTCTGCGTGCCATGAACCGTCCTTGGCAAGGACGGGTAAATGATGGGATCATTGAGCGCATTAAAACCGCGCTACCAGAAGCAGTACTGCGGACAACATTTATAGTTGGCTATCCTGGGGAAACACAAGAGCATTTCGAGCATCTGCTACAGTTCGTCCAGCGACATGAATTCGATCACGTTGGTGTTTTTACGTTTTCCCCAGAGGAAGGAACTCCTGCTCATAACTTACCAAATCAATTGCCCCAAGAATTGATGGAAGAACGCCGTTCAGCATTGATGGAACTTCAACAACCGATTTCTTGGAAGAAAAATCAACAGGAAGTGGGGAAAGTTGTTGATGTGCTGATTGAGCAACAAAATCCGGAAACTGGAGAATTAATCGGTCGTTCTGGGAGATTTTCTCCAGAAGTCGATGGACAGGTATATGTAAAAGGCGAAGCGAAGCTAGGAGAGATTTTCCCAGTCGCGATCCACAGCGCTGATACATATGACCTTTATGGTCAAGTTGTCAATAGTAACAAGTGAAGTGTCGGTTAAAGAGTCTAAATCAAAATAAGTCTTAGGAGAATTAATGAATCTTTTTGTAGAATTAGGTATTTCTGTTGAACGCTCGGAACAACTAGAAAAACTAGGTTTCACTACACCAACCAATATTCAAGAGCAAGCAATTCCTCAACTATTAGCCGGTCGTGATGTCGTTGGTCAATCTCAAACAGGAACAGGCAAAACCGCAGCATTTTCCCTGCCTATTTTAGAACAGCTAGATGTTAATCACAGAGCTGTGCAAGCCATAGTTTTGACTCCAACTCGTGAATTGGCAATGCAAGTTCACGACGCAATCGAGCAATTTATTGGTAATGATGGATTGCGCGTATTGGCAATTTATGGAGGTCAATCAATTGAGCGGCAAATTTCCCAACTCAAGCGTGGTGTTCACATGGTCGTGGGTACACCAGGACGTGTGATAGACTTGCTCGATCGCGGCTGTTTAAAGCTCGATAATGTCAAGTGGTTTGTGTTAGATGAAGCCGATGAAATGTTGAGCATGGGCTTTATTGATGATGTAGAGAAAATTCTCGCCCAAGCACCCAAAGAACGGCAAACAGCTTTATTTTCGGCGACAATGCCGCCTTCGATTCGCTCGTTGGTAAACAGATTTTTGCGATCGCCTGCCACAGTCACAGTCGAACAGCCAAAAGCCGCACCAAATAAAATCAATCAAGTAGCTTACTTGATTCCCCGTCACTGGACAAAAGCTAAAGCTTTACAACCGATTCTGGAAATGGAAGATCCAGAAACAGCTTTAATCTTTGTTCGCACTCGACGCACAGCTGCTGAACTTACCAGTCAATTGCAGTCTGCTGGTCATAGTGTCGATGAATACCACGGTGACTTGTCGCAACAAGCGCGGGAACGCCTATTAATTAGATTTCGCAATCGTCAAGTGCGCTGGGTGGTAGCAACTGACATAGCAGCTCGCGGTTTAGATGTCGATCAACTATCGCACGTCATCAACTTCGACTTACCCGATAGCCCAGAAACCTACGTTCACCGAATTGGTCGGACAGGTCGCGCCGGTAAAGAAGGAACCGCAATATCTTTAGTGCAGCCGTTTGAAAGACGCAAGCAGCAAGGATTTGAGCGCCATGTACGCCAAAGCTGGCATGTATTAACGATTCCCACACGCGCTCAAATTGAAGCGCGACACATCAACAAATTGCAAGATCAAGTGCGGGAAGCCTTAACTGGTGAACGTCTGGCTTCATTTTTGCCGATTATCAGCGAATTAATTGAAAAATACGATCCCCAAGCGATCGCAGCTGCGGCATTGCAAATTGCTTACGATGAAACTCGTCCCGCTTGGCTGCAACAATCAGAAGCTGACATTCCAAGTGAGGATATGTCGGGTCCCAAGCCGAAGTTGGTCAAGCGTCGTGAAGGTTCAAGCGATCGCCCACGTACTTCTTGGAATAAATCTGATGGTAATTCTGAAGAAGAAAGACGTGGTACTCCCAAACCCAAACCCCGCACAAGCCGTCGCGATGTTTCGATGACACCGAAAAAGCTTGGTTCACCTGCTAGAGAATCTGCTTCTTAATTAGTCGTAGAGACGTTCCGCTGGAACGTCTCTACAATAATATGTGTCCCAACGCCACACTCCTTATGATGGGGACAGAAGCATTATCGGTGGTTTTATGTTCAGGGACGCGGAGGTTCGCGGAGTTTTTGCGCTATTAATGCAGCCAAGGACGGCTAACTTCATCTAACTGGGCAACTTCATCATCACTCAATTGCCAACCCAAAGCGCCGGCGTTTTGTCGTACTTGTTGAGCGTTTTTTACTCCAGCAATCGGGATTGTGTTTCCCTGAGCAATTAACCAGTTGAGAGCAACTTGAGCGGGAGTAAGATTGTATTTATCGCCAATATTGCGTAGCAGGGAAATCACTGGTGCAATTTTTTGCAAGCCTTCCTTACTAAATCGCGAGTCCATTTTCCTAGCACCGTTGGGAGTTTCCGCGCTATCAGGTGTGTACTTACCTGTGAGTAATCCCTGCGCTAAAGGACTGTATGCCAAGATTGTTACACCCAACTCACGGGCAGCCGCAAAAATGCCGTTACTTTCAATTTGCCGCGTCAGTAAAGAGTAGCGTACCTGATTCACTGCTAAAGGTACACCTCGTTTAGCTAAGGTATCATGCGCCTCTCGCATTTGTTCTGCCGAGTAATTACTTACACCAACTGTCGCGATTCTGCCCCGTTTCACTTCATCTGCAAGGGCATTCATGAGAGTTTGTTGACTCATAAAAAAGGCGAAAGACCAATGTACTTGATACAAAGCAATTCGCTCGACTTGTAAGCGTTTAAGGCTGGCTGTTAAGGCATCGGCAACTGATTGAGATGTAAATCGCCAAGGTGCGGGACCATATTTGGTAGCAATTTGCACTTCTTGGGAAGTCTGTTGCATAAATTTTCCCAAGAATTCTTCACTCATTCCCAAGCCGTAAACTTCGGCAGTATCAAAGAAAGTGATACCAGCATCTATTGCTGCGGTGAAGGCTTCTTTGAGTTGTTCAGAATTGTAGCCATTGCCATAATTCCAAAAAAGTTTATCACCCCAAGCCCAAGTGCCGATACAAAGAGGTGTTACAGCCGGTCCGTTTTGTCCTAATGTGATGGTTGTCACTTTTTTTAGTAGGTAGAGGTTAGTAAGAAAAATTAGGACTTACGCTAAATGATTCAGGACTTACGCACGGACTACGAATTTCCGTCATTGCGACGTAAGGAAGCAATCTCAAAGTCTTGTTTTTTCGTAACGAGTGCGTAAGTCCTATGATTAAAAAACGAACCGCAAAGGAAGCCAAGGAATAAGAGTTTAAGAGAGTTTTTGCGTAAGTCCTGAAAA
>CASBQA010000356.1 GCA_949127635.1 Nostocales cyanobacterium PMM_0069
AGATCACATCGTCCTAAACGTGCCAGCGGGTGATTTAGAACGTGCTGTAGCTTGGTATGAAGAGGTTCTCGATTTTCAACCCCAACAAGCGTTTAAAATTAAAACCGATCGCTCTGCTTTACACAGCCGAGTTATGCTTTCACGTAACGGCGGTGTACAATTGCCAATTAATGAACCGGCTTCGACTCATTCTCAAATTCAAGAGTTTTTGGATGTGAACCGGGGAGCGGGAATTCAACATATCGCTTTGCAAACACCCAATATTGTGGATGCGATCGCTCTTTTTCGTGCTTGTGGTTTATCCTTACTTCCAGTTCCTCAAACCTATTACTCGCAGCTAAAACAGCGAGAAAAACTGCCGCTTTCAGCCCTAGAACTGGAGGCGATCGCCAGACAGGAAATTTTGGTAGACTGGAAAGAAGATACTCAAAAAGCAGTACTGCTACAAATTTTCACTCAGCCAATTTTCACTCAGCCCACCTTTTTCTTTGAGTTTATCGAGCGTCGTTTTCAAGCTCAAGGTTTTGGTGAAGGTAATTTTCGCGCTTTGTTTGAAGCGATTGAAAAGGAACAAATCAAACGCGGTAGCTTGCATTGAAAATATAATACGATTTAAGCTAGTCTGTAAATAAAATTTACATTTCCCTAAATGTTAAGACTAATTACAGACTTTGACGGTCCGATTATTGATGTTTCCGAACGTTACTACCGCGTTTATCAATTTTGTCTGGAGAAGACACTCCGTCCAAACCAAGCACTACAAGAACTTTCTAAAGCGGAATTTTGGCAATTGAAGCGATCGCGCGTTCCGGAAAAAGAAATTGCCTTAAATTCCGGTTTGGACGAAGTGCAAGCACAAGAATTTGCTCAATTGCGGCGACAAACCGTGCATACAGAGCCTTACTTTAATTATGATACCCTTGCCCCAGGCGCTGTGGAAGCACTGTTAAAAATTCAAGAAGCTGGGATCGATTTGGCTGTCATGACAATGCGTCGAGTACGTGAACTTGACTATGCCTTTAAAAAACATGATTTAAGCAGGTTTTTCCCGGAGAATCGTTGTTATTGCTTAACCAACGACTACGTGAAAACCCGCGATATTGATGATAAACCTTTACTGATGGAACGGGCAATAGCAGAACTACCAACAGCTGCTGATACTTGGATGGTAGGGGATACAGAAGCCGACATCACCGCAGCTAAAAATCACGGTGTTAAGGTAATGGCTGTAGAGTGTGGCATCCGCGATCGCTCTCAATTGGCAGTATACAACCCTGATTTAATTGTCAAGGATTTGAGCGCGGCTGTGGATTTTGTTTTAGAGCGATCGGCATCAAACAGCAACCACGTTTAACGCAGAAAGCTGCTAATCAACCACAACAATATAAACGTCAGCACAGTAGAAAACTGATTTGCCGTCAAACTGATAAATGTCATTTGTGGCACAAGCAACCCAGCTACTAGTCCCCCAGTAATTAAACCTACTATTAAGCCGAGCAGAGTCAACAAAACTGCTCGACCAAACTTGCTTTCTTTACGATTGAGAAAGTAAATACCTATACCTACACCTAGCACCAATGCCAACTGTAAAACCTGATCGCCCCCGGCTTGGTAAAATACACTAATAGCACTCAAACCCAGATACCAAGCTCCAGGTAAAAATACATCTGGAGGGGTTGGTTTATCAATGATTCGTTGTAGCCAAGCGCTTGATAGTTGTTCGCTCTTGGTGGGACTTTCTTTCGCAGGTGTTTGTACGAGGCGTTCAGGAAAGCGAATGCGTTCTGGTACTTTGATTTTACCTTCTTGGCGCATCCGTAAGCGATCCATTAAAATCGCATCGTAAGCCACGTTAATCATTTCTAAACGCTTTGTATCGCCACTGTATTGCTCCAACAGGCGATTGCGAGCGTCTTGAATTTCATCGAAGCTAGCATCTTCAGATACCCCAAGTTTTTCGTAGGGATTTTGATCGCTCATGGGAGTTTATTACGTATAGCCTTAGTTGGCAGCAGCCTTTTTTTGAAGAAAAAACGGTTCTTTAGTTTTTATCTCGGTCGAAATGTAAGTTTCGCTCGATTCCTATGTCCTACCAGGATGGTAGCACGGGGAGCGATATTATCGACCTGGAAAATTTAACTATAGTAACTTTAACATATTATTATAACTCAGTGTATCCCCTCATGTCGTTGCCCAATTCTAGTTCTAATCTGGAATTTAAGCGAAAAATACCTAAAAGGCATCCTTGATGAAAAAATTAACTTTTCTGTTTTGGATTTTGCATCTCACCGTACCTTGGTATTTTAATTCATGAAGAGGGTAAAAGGGGAAAGGGGAAGGGGTAAAGGGAGAAGAAATTGGGTGGGGTCGCAATCCCACCCAACTTAATAGACCGTTTAAAGAAACGTATTTCTTAAACCCGATTGGGGAAAAAGGAAGGAAAAAACAATTTTTAGCGTGTCTTAAATTACTTCAACATTTCCCCTTTTTCCTTTCCCCTTTCCCCCTCCCCGATAATTAGTTTTCAACTGGCTTGTGGCATTCAGCTACATATGGATTTAAGATTGAAGCGTTTTAAATAACCACGCAACTCAAATCACAAAAATGTCTCTTATACACCCAAAGCGTACGGAATGCGGGTCACATCTGCTTACTGGACACAAATAACTTGACTTGTTAAACGTCTTAACTTCGGTGCAACACTGGTGGTAAGAAGAATATTCGCTTTCTAATTGTCCAAAATCCTGATTACACTATTACTTGGGCGATCGGGAAATTAATATCTTAAACTTGTAGATTGTTATTATCCCCGTGAAACCACGCTTTTACGCGGCGACCTTTATTAATCCTATGATTTTTTGTGCAAAGTGATGGTCATGGCTCCTGCCAAAGTTCTTGTAGTTGATGACGACCCTGCGGTTCGTAATTTAATTCAACGTTTTCTGATTAAGCAAAGCTATCAAGTAGAGGCTGCCGAAGACGGTAAGACTGCCATAGCTTTATTTGAGCAATTTAACCCTGATTTGGTGATTCTAGATGTGAATTTACCAGATGTAATTGGGTTTAACCTCTGCCAAGAGATGCAAAGCCGTAACGGTGTCTTTGTTCTCATGCTGACTAGCCGTGCAGACGAAGCTGACAAGATTCGCGGTTTTGCTAAAGGTGCTGACGACTATCTCACCAAACCATTTGGTCTGGGAGAGCTAGAAGTCAGAGTAGCAGCAATTTTGCGGCGTCAGCGGGTTGTGACTACGGCAGAACAGAAACGCTTGGTATTTGAAAAATTGATGATTGATCCAGTACGCCGAGAGGTAACACTTAACACCCAACCAGTACTTTTAACTGCTCTAGAATTTGACTTGTTGCATTTTTTAGCCAGCCATCCGGGTCGAGTTTGGCGTCGAGCCGAACTCATCCAAGAGGTATGGGACTATGAATACGTCGGCGACCAGCGGGTTGTAGATGTGCATATCGGTCAAATTCGCAAGAAGATTGAAGTCGATGCTAGTCAGCCAGCACTAATCCAGACTGTGCGTGGCGTAGGATATAAATTTGAATGTCCTACTCAAGCGCAGTCTGATAGCAAGTCCTGAGTCAAGAGTCTTGAGTTTTTTGACTCTTGACTTTTGATCCACTAAAGGTGTGAATTTCTTTGGTATCAACAGCGTTCATTCACACGAAGGTACGCCCAAAGATACGTCATTGATGTATTTACTACACAAGTACAGCCAGACAGTTTTGGGAAATTATTGATTTAAAATTTAAATAGGGTGCGTCTAGCTTTCACAGTTGTTAACTGTCATTCAAGTTAATTTAGTTTCAATTTGAGCAATTGTCAGGTAAATTTGACTTGCTTCGACTGCTAAATGCCATCGCACTTTGTATAAATCACTTCAAGTTTTAATAGTTAAATTTAGGGTAGATTGAGAGTTTTATATATAACATTTTCCTTTATTTGAGGTAGGGTAGCTACTTGGCAATACAGGCGCTAACCGTAGTAAGAGCGCCTTTGGGAACGATCGCCATGATTTACTCTAACTAAAAAATAAACCTGACAAAGCCGAGTTAACAGCACCAAGAGCGATGCTGAGGTATTGTATCTTAGCTGTTTCTAACGTTTTGCACCGCATTTCTACTTATCAATTGTGAAATAAAGTTTCTAGATATACGCGAGCCGTGCGGCGATCGCTATCTCCATTTTGCAGCAAAAACAATGACAGCGCCGCCGTTAATACTCGATTTTCATCCCAATCCGGATGTGATTCTAAGTAACTTTTGAGGGATTCGTGGAGCGTTTCCGGAATTTCTGTAAATATACTAACCGTTGCCTTCATTTCTATTTTCCCCCTATCAGGTTAATCAATAAAGTACACGTTGCTAACGGTGTGAATAAGACACTGTATAAATGCCTAACCAATATCACAAGGCAACAACTGGGTAATTTTACACAGCTGCACTGCCGATTACAAAAGCAAGCCGAATCATTGTGCGCTAAGAGGGGGTAGGTTTGTCAATGCTGCGAAATGTTACAAATCAGTTGTTCCAAACCAAATAGCTACGAAATAATCAGGCTTCTAGGCTCTTCCCTGTTACATATCTTCATAAAAACTCAGTCTTTTAAGTCAAGTATTCCTAACACTCAAAAATTAAGCGATCATCATCAAGAGCCGATGAAACCGTAAAGCGGTTGTGGAAAACCTGTAAGATAGCTGTGGAAACTCTGTGGAATTAGTTAGGAAAATCAGCATGAATGATAAGAATTACAAAAAAGACAATTTAGCCCCTTTGACAGATTAAAAATTAAAAATAATTTTTTATATTTATGAAGTAACAAAAGTTGAGCAATAGCGATCGTTGAAATTTCCGCCCAAGTTCCAGTTCCCATCATGGTTTCCGCCGATTCATCCCCAAGTTTGGATTTTGGCAGTCGGTAGGCTTATGTTGGAAATGGGCACAGGCTTTACCCTGTTTTATGCCCCGATTTTTTTCGTTAACAAAGTCGGTTTATCTTCAACCGCTGTCGGTTTTGCCTTGGGTAGCGCGTCCCTTTCTGGTATCGCAGGCAGAATTTTAGGTGGTATTGGTGTTGATTCTCCATCATGGGGACGCAGACGCACATTATTGTTTTCAGCAGCAATTTCGGCAATTGGTTCTTTAGTATTATCTGCAAGCCACAATTTTGCTACTTTGGTAATCGGTAACTTAATTACAGGCTTAGGTTTGGGTTTATACTGGCCCGCAAATGAAGCCGTTGTTGCCGACTTGACACCAACTGAAAATCGCCGTGAAGCTTATGCGATTACGCGACTGGCAGATAATCTCGGTTTGGGGATGGGAGTTGTCTTAGGTGGCGTTTTGGTGACGACTACTGGCAGTTATCGATCGCTATTTATTATTGATGCGATTTCTTTTATTGTATTTTTTGGAGTAGTTTATCTAGCGATCGCCGAAACCCGTCAACCAGACATGAGACAATCACAGAAGACGCAACATATTGCTTCTTGGTTGGCGGCATTAAGCGATCGCCCTTTTTTGGTATACATTATCGTTAATATCATCTTTACCACCTACATTTCCCAACTACACAGCACCATCCCCATCTACTTTAAAAATTTTGTGTCAGTTGAGAACTCAGGACAGGGATTTCCGGAAACTACTATTAGTGCCCTTTTCGCACTGCATTTAGCGATCGCTATTCTCTCACAGATACCCGTATCCCGTATCTTAAAACGCTTTTCTCACACAGTAGCATTTACCTTTTCTTCCTTGCTGTGGTCAATTGGTTTCAGCTTCATCTGGGCTTGTGGCATTGCTAAAACCGATAATCTATTTTGGGCAGCTTTGGCATTAGCAATATTTGCCGTTGCTATAACCTCCTATACCCCCTCAGCTTCTTCATTAGTCACCGACTTAGCCCCCGAATCTCAACGTGGCGTTTATTTATCCATCAGTTCTTTGTGCTGGGCAATTGGCTATTTTATCGGTCCACCCTTGGGGGGTTGGGCATTAGATCAACCACGAATTGTTAGCGATCGCTTTTGGTTAGGATTTTCCTTTAGTGTTATCATCACCCTTGCCATTTTGCAATATCTCAATCGAATTTTGCCTACTCAGACAAAAGTCAGAAATCCAGAGTAGAAAATTCACGCTACCGTCTATTTATCTTGACTTCACCGCATTGAAAAGTTAGAGATACTGGAGACAAGAGGCGAGTTTGCTGATATTTTTAATTAATCAGGACTTACGCACGAACTACATATTTCCGTCATTGCGACGCAAGGAAGCAATCTCAAAGTCTTGTTTTCTGGTAACGAGTGCGTAAGTCCTATTAATAATGCGATTTTAATACCATTTCTGTATGAAGATGCACCTAATTTAGCCCACGCAGGTGGGCTTTGTTCGTATAGCCCCAGGCTTCCAGCCTGTGGGTGTTGTGTGCAACTCACATAGAATTGGTATAACTTCTTTTATTAAAAGTTTTTACAATACCCCATTATTAAAATACTATTTCATTGGCTCTATAGCAAGAAAAAAGTAAAATTTACAATTAGTACTCAGTAGTTGAACACGAGTGGAGTATATAACAATCATAAAAATTATCAATGATTGTTTGTGTTAATTGTTGGCAAAAATAGTATTTACTAGAATTAATGGTTTGAGTGGGAACTATAGAGTGTAAGTAATACTAACTAAATAAAGTTTGTTTTTATCAAAATAAATTCACTTATTTAAGCGGGCATTTTCAGTTTCAATGGATGCCTTCAAGCTCAATTAACCATTGAGTCTAAATTTTGCTTTTCAATTCTATTTGTGAGGAGTTGCCGTGAAAGTAAATCTGCTAGCTTCCGCTGGGGGACTAAGTTTTCTATACTTAATCGCTGGAATGTTACCTGTGCAAGCGATGCCTACTTTTGAAGAAACAGCATCTGATACCCAGGCTTTAAATTCTTCTGAAAACATAGTAGTTTCCAGTAATAATATTTTTGATGGAACTATCCCTATTAATGAGAAAATAGAAACAGCACCTGTATTAAAACCAAAGCAGGAAAGTACTGATTTGACAGTAGCTGCTTCTAGTTTTTTTCCGCCAACAGTCTTAAAAAATCGAATTTCTCGTTCAGATTCACCCTTAATAGCAGCAGAAATACAGGAACAGGAACAGGTAACATCTGTATCACAACTGTCTGATGTGAAGCCTACTGATTGGGCTTTTGCAGCATTACAATCTTTAGTAGAGCGCTACGGTTGTATTGCAGGATATCCAAATGGCACTTATCGAGGCAATCGTGCGATGACTCGTTATGAATTTGCCGCTGGTTTAAATGCGTGTTTGGAGCGAGTTAACGAACTAATTGCCACCGCAACCGCTGATTTGGTAAAAAAAGAAGATTTAGCCACCTTGCAAAGACTGCGAGAGGAATTTTCTGCTGAATTAGCGACATTGCGGGGTCGAGTGGACGCTTTAGAAGCTAACACCGCTAAACTGGAGGCGAATCAGTTTTCCACAACTACTAAACTTAATGGTGAAGCAATAATATCAGTTATTGGTGCCACAGGAGGCGCTCCTAATCGAAGCGATCCGAATATAGTTTTGGTAAATCGAGTCCGGTTGAATCTCAACACCAGTTTTACAGGCAAAGACTTACTAATTACTGGGTTGCAATCTTACAATTTCTTAGGCGGTGTCGATGGTTCTGGTAGCATTCAACAAAGTTTAGGATTAGCTTCACCCCTACTCACTGCTAGTAGCGCTCGTACAAGCTTTGAACCTCAATTTCCTGGACTAGACGTCAAAACCTTATCGAACGTCAGTGCCAACACTATTCAGCTTTACAAACTACTTTACATCTTTCCCGTCGCCGATAAATTAACTTTGTTTGCCGGCACTGCTGCGGAAGTATCCGATGCTTTCCCTGCCATCACTCCTTTTTATGGTGAAGGACAAGAATCAATTTCTCGCTTTGCCGGCTTAAACCCTGTAGTGCGCGTTTCTGGGGGTACTTCAGGCACTGGTTTAGCATCAGCCGCAGGCTTTATTTTTAGCATCTCCAAGCAACTCGATTTGAGAGCATTGTATGGCAGTGTAAACGCAAACCTTCCGAGTTCATCTCCCGATATACTTCCAGGAGTTTCTAACACACCATTGGGCGCCGGCGTATTTAGCGGTAGTAGCGTTGTTGCCGCACAATTAACATTTAGACCAACCAGTTCAATAGATATTGGTCTGAACTATGCCAATAGTTATCACGAGATAAACATCTTAGGCACAGGACTAGTTAGGGACGATATTGGTTCTTTAGCTGGAGTTCCTCTAGGAATACCCGTCAAACTCAACTCCGTTGGTGGTACAGCCACCTGGAGATTTTCTCCCAAAGTCGCTTTATCTGGGTATGGTGCAGCGCTATTTGTTGACGATTCTTCCGGTAGGGTTGATGCTTCCACCACCTTCACCAGTTGGATGGTAGGACTTCACTTCAACGATCTTTTCAATAAAGGCAACAACGCCGGTCTGATTTTTGGTCAACCCCTTTATCGCACAGACGCTAGTGGAGATGCCAGACTTGCACCTGCGGGTGCAAATAGAGCAGTTCCTTACCATTTAGAAGCATACTACCGCTTGCGCGTAAGCGATAATATCAGCATTACCCCAGGTGCCTTTGTCCTGTTTAATCCCGAAAGCGACAGTCGCAACGAAACAACAACCGTAGGCGTACTCCGTACCACCTTCACCTTCTAAAACCTCCCCTCTCCCTCTCCTCCTTGGCACCCTTGGCGTTTTGGCGGTTCGTTTCACTTCCTTCTCTCCTGCAACTTCCGATAAATCGCCTTTAAATCAACATGATGATGAGCCAAAGCGACCAAAGTATGATATATCAAATCAGCAACTTCACCAGCGATCGCATCTGGTTCATCATCCTTACACGCCATCACTACCTCAGCAGATTCCTCGCCAATCTTTTTCAAAATCTTATTATCACCGCCAGCAAACAACTTACAAGTGTAAGAACTTTCACTTGGATTATCACGGCGATCGCATATCACCTGAAACAATTGCGACAATGTATCGGCTGGTGGTGCAGTAATTGTCCCATCTACTTGATGAAAACAACTTCGTTCTCCTGTATGGCAGGCAATATCTCCTAACTGCTCAACTCCAATTAATAGAGCATCACTATCACAGTCATAACGGATACTTCGCACCTTTTGCAGATGTCCCGAAGTCTCTCCCTTGTGCCACAAATTTTCACGCGATCGACTCCAAAACCAAGTTTCCCCAGTTTCTAAAGTTTTCTGCAACGACTCTCGATTCATCCATGCCATCATCAAAACAGTACCATCCAGATAATCCTGGATAATTGCGGGTACTAAACCCTTGTCATCGTAGCGAATTTTCTCAACAGGGACTGAATGGGAATCAATCGAAAACATACCAGCTGCTGCAAATAAATGCAAAAATAACTTCTTGATTTACGATACCATTGTGGATGAAGCAGCTGGTGTAATTTTTGAAATTAAACTCTGTTATTTCATCTTAAACAACAACATTCCTGTTCATGGCGGACTGCATTTTTACAGCACTTAAAGCCACTTTATGAGCCTTTGTGGCTTCGCCATACCAGTGTAGAGCCGAGTTGAAAGCTGCCCGGTAAAGATCCTGATATGGCTCAGATAATCGAGTGCGAATATCTGAAGGCAAATCTTGATTCGATTTATATAACATATTGTTATCTTGGTTCAGGTAATTTACTAATATAGAAGTTCTAAACAGTTATTACGCCTATCCTAAGATAGAGCTTTTTGTTTCCACTGTTAGGAGAAAACCTTGGTAAATACCACAATTAAAACGACAAAATCACAAGAAATCTTCGCGGCTGCTCAAAATTTAATGCCAGGAGGTGTCAGTTCTCCTGTCCGCGCTTTCAAATCCGTAGGTGGACAACCAATCGTGTTCGATCGCGTTAAAGGCGCCTACATTTGGGATGTCGATGGCAATCAGTATATCGACTATGTAGGCACTTGGGGACCAGCGATTTGCGGTCACGCTCATCCAGAAGTCATTGTCGCGCTGCATGAAGCCTTAGAAAAAGGCACAAGCTTCGGTGCCCCGTCAGTACTAGAAAATGTACTGGCAGAGATGGTAATCGCTGCCGTCCCCAGCATCGAAATGGTAAGATTTGTTAACTCCGGCACAGAAGCTTGTATGTCAGTGTTGCGGTTGATGCGGGCTTTTACTGGACGCGACAAAATCATCAAGTTTGAAGGCTGCTACCACGGTCATGCTGATATGTTCTTGGTGAAAGCAGGTTCAGGTGTTGCTACACTCGGCTTACCCGATTCCCCAGGAGTGCCGAAATCCACAACTGCCAACACACTAAACGCGCCTTACAATGACTTAGAAGCCGTCAAAGCTTTGTTTGAAGAGAACCGCGATGAAATTGCTGGTGTCATTCTTGAGCCAGTCGTCGGTAATGCTGGATTTATTACTCCCGATGCAGGTTTCTTGGAAGGGTTACGAGAGCTTACCCACGAGCATAAGGCATTATTGGTATTTGACGAGGTAATGACGGGCTTCCGTATCGCTTACGGTGGCGCTCAAGAGAAGTTTGGTATCACCCCGGATTTGACCACTTTGGGCAAAATCATCGGCGGTGGTTTGCCAGTTGGAGCTTACGGAGGTCGCCAGGATATCATGTCAATGGTTGCTCCCGCAGGTTCGATGTATCAAGCCGGGACGCTTTCTGGTAATCCTTTGGCGATGACTGCTGGCATTAAAACACTGGAATTGCTGCAAAAACCAGGTACTTACGAGTATCTTGACCAAATTACCAACAAGCTAGCTTCCGGGTTGCTGCAAATTGCGACTGAAACTGGTCACGCCACTTGCGGTGGACAAATTAGCGCCATGTTCGGCTTGTTCTTTACCTCAGGACCAGTCCATAACTACGAAGATGCGAAAAAGTCGGATACAGCCAAATTTGGGCGCTTCCATCGCGGTATGTTAGAGCGGGGTATTTACTTAGCACCGTCTCAGTTTGAGGCTGGATTTACCTCGTTTGCTCACACAGAGGAAGATATTGAGCAGACTTTGAAAGCCGCACGCGATGTGATGTCTAGTTTTTGACACTCCCCTGACTGTTTAAATTTCGCTTGCGCTCATTTAAACAAAAAGTCAGGGGATTCTTGAGTCGCGGGGATTCCGATGAATTTACCCTCTCCCAAGGGGAGACGCGAAGC
>CASBQA010000357.1 GCA_949127635.1 Nostocales cyanobacterium PMM_0069
ATTTTGAACTATGGTAATCGCGAGGCATTACAACTATGGGAACTTTCTTGGGAGGAATTCACTCGGATACCTTCTTGCAAAGCAGCTGAACAAGCAGTACAAGACGAACGTAATGGACAATTAGCCCAAACAACAACCAAAGGCTTTCACAATTTTCCTGCAATCCGCATCACTAGCACTGGTAAGCGTTTTCAAATTGAAGAAGTAACCATGTGGAATATACTAGATGACCAGAATCAGCAGTGTGGACAAGCTGCCTTATTCTATGAGTGGAAATTTATTTAGGTGTCGTGAAGAAGTAGGAAGCGCGAAGTTTAACGAATTAATCTAGAGACACACCATGTTAGGTTTTTACAACCCATTTCAATCTAAAATCTGCCCACCGGCTAGAAGAAACTATGCACAAAATTCTGTATTGTGAGGCTAGTTTCTCAAAAATAAGTAAAAACGTTTGTGGTTCCAATTAGAGACAATAATCCCATCACAATCACGCCTTATGTCACTTATGGGCTGATTGCTGCTAACGTCCTGGCTTTTCTTTATGAGGCAAGTCTTCCTCCCCAAGCATTAAATGGATTTTTACACCTGGCAGCTGTAGTACCGCGAGAACTAACCGCTAGTTTTGCCGGAATTGCCCTAAATCAGCCAGTTCCAGAGTGGGCAACTTTGATTAGTTCCCAATTTCTCCACGCTGGTTTGTTGCACTTGGGCGGTAATATGTTGTTTCTCTGGATTTTTGGCAACAACATTGAAGATAAGTTAGGGCATTTCAAATATTTGCTTTTCTACTTATCTTGCGGTGTTTTGGCAGGGTTAAGCCAGTGGTACTTTTCGCAAAGTTCTAATATACCTTCCTTGGGTGCAAGTGGAGCGATCGCCGGCATTCTAGGTGCATATATTCTCCGCTTTCCCAAAGTCGAAATTCTCGGCGTCGTTCCTCTAGGCTTTTTCTTCCCTACCTTCCGCGTTCCAGCTTATTTCTTTCTTGGATTTTGGTTTATGCAGCAAGCTTTCTACGGTGTCGCAAGTTTAGAAACACCGGCTAACATCGGTATGGAAAACGGCGGTATTGCTTATTGGGCACACGCAGGCGGTTTTGTGTTTGGGGCGATTCTCGGTCCTGTGTTAGGCTTGTTTAGCGACAAATCTAACGACGATTATTTGTACAAAGAGTGAAATAAATATTGATTCGTAAATCAGCATAAACTTTACTTGTAGTCAGCGCTGAAGCGCTGAAGCGCTAACTACTTTATCAGGATATATTGCAATTATCAATAATAAGGAAAAACATCTGTGTTTCCCCTTTACGACGAAAACCCGACGCGAATCACTCCGTATTTTACCTACGGGTTGATTGGGATGAACATTTTAGTTTTTCTTCATGAAATCACTCTGTCAGCACAAGCATTAGAGCCATTTTTTGAGTCCTATGCGGTAATACCACAAGAGTTAACCACCAACTTTGCCGGAGAATGGACAACCTTATTTACGTCACAATTTTTACACGGTGGCTGGTGGCACTTAATCTCGAATATGGTGTATCTCTGGGTTTTTGGCAACAATATTGAAGACCGTTTAGGTCATTTCAAGTATATAATTTTTTACTTGGCGTGCGGCGCTTTAGCTGCTATGTGCCAGTGGTTTGTCGGGGTAAATTCGCAAATTCCATCTTTGGGGGCAAGTGGTGCGATCGCCGGAATTTTAGGTGCTTACATTATCCGCTTTGCCCATGTGAAAGTTGTCACCTTAATTTTCTTAGGATTTTTCGTCACCACCATCAGAATTCCCGCACTAATAATAATCGGACTTTTCTTTGTCCAGAATGTGATATCTGGTCTAGCCAGCCTGCAAGCAGCCGCCAATATGAGTGTAGAATCAGGTGGAGTTGCTTACTGGGCACACATCGGTGGCTTTGTCTTTGGGATAATGCTCGGTCCCTTGCTTGGGTTATTTAGACAAAGTGAGTAGAGGAGTGGGGGAGACAAGGGGGACAGGGACTTTTGACTCTTGTAGAGACGTTCCGCCGGAACGTCTCTACTCTCCCACTCCCCCTAGCAATCACCCAACTGGCACTTCTCGTTCTTCAGGTGGATAGACTCGCGGTGCAATTGGCTCAGGTATAGAAACGATGATATCAGCACCATTAATAACGATTCCCAATAGCCCCAATTCAGATTCAGTTAATTGATCCACAGCTTCACCGAGCATGTTTTCTTGTGTATAATTTGGTCGTGCTACCAACACCATGCCATCGCTGTAAGGTTGAATTAACAAGGGATCATTAGATAAGCTGAGAGTGCTTGTATCTAAAATTACTAAATCGTAACGTTGGCGAGCATCTTCCATCAGCTTTCGCATTTCGCTTGATTCTAGAATAGCGGCAGATTGGCGCACAGGACCCGGACTAGGAACAATGTATAAATTTTCAACATCAGGAACTAAATAAATACACTCACTCAAGCTGCCGTAATAGCGTAGGGGTTCAAGAGTAGCATCGGGGTCGAGAGTAACATTGAGGGATTGGCAACGGGAAGGCGATCGCAAATCTGTTTCAATAATCAAAGTTCGTTTGCCAGCACGGGCAGAAGCGATGCCCAAATTATAAGCACTCACGGTTTTTCCTTCCGAACTGCTGGTGCTAGTAATCAATACTACCTTCAAATTTTTCCCACCAATGCGGCGCAGATTACTGCGGAACTTTTCATAATATTCTAAATAAGGAGACTCAGCAGAAAGTATTGTTGGCACCGCTTCTTTACTTAAATCATCAACTGGCATTAAAGGTAATTCGCCCAGCAGAGCCACTTCTCGTTGTTTGAGGTTGTCGCGAATATCTTCTTGGGTTTTGAAAGTCCCTTCCATTGCTCCTAACAAAAATATTACCCCGCCACCAACCAATAATCCAAGTATTGCACCTACACCCAAAGTAATTGGCACACTCTTAGGCGGTTTTTGGTCGCTAATGACTACTGGTGGTTTAGCAATGCTGAGACTAGTGACAGTTTCGGCTTCAGCGGTTCTCGCATCAGCTAGCTTTGTTTGCATTTGGTCATAGACAGCTTTTTTGAGGAGAATTTCCTGTTCTAGACGCGATCGCTCCAATTGCTTATTAGGTATCAGAGAATACTCTTGCCGCAATCGCGCCTCTTGTTTAACTTCGTCAGCAAGTTGCTTTTGTAAAGTATCCCGTTGGGTTTGCAAAGCCACCAGTTGATTTGCCAACAACTGACGTGCCGGGTCTAAATTGCTATTGCTACGAATAGCTACAGCGTTAGGAGTCAAAGCCGCTGCCGTACCACCACCACCGACTACCTCAGTTGCACGTTGTTGTAACAGTTTTTCCGAAGTTTCTTTCTGACGTCGCAATTGAATCATTGTCGGGTGTTCTGGGCGCAAGTCTTTCCTGAGCAATTCAATTTGCGACTCAGTTTGATAAATTTGCGATCGCAAGTTGGCAAGAATCGGATCGGCACTCAAAGCCGAAGATACATAAGCTTGGTTAACTGTCAACCCCAGTTTATTTTGTAAACTGGCAAGTTGAGCATCAATACCAGACAGCGTTAATTGAATTTGCCGTTGTTGACCTTGGCTGATAGTGACTGCGTTTAACAAACTGCCATTTTCAGCAGCTAATATAGCAGGTCGTTGCAGGCGATCGTACCTTTCTAATTTCTGTTCAGCAGCTTGCAATTCTACCTTCGCCCGTGGTACGCGCTCGTTAATTTTGGCAATAATTGCCTTTAATCGCCCAGTATTAATATCACCGCTTAACTTGACCATTGCTTGCATTAATGCCAGCACAATCTCTTGTGCCCGCTTCGGGTCACTATCTTTATATTTGATTTGAATAATTGCTGGGGCTGCTGCTTCTCCTTCCTTGGCTGCTGCTTGGGGAACACTCAGCGCCACATTTTCACCAATTGTTTTCGGCTTGACCTTTAGTTTCGTTGCCACAGATTCAATTATCTGGTCTGATAGCAAAATTTCCTGGCTGAGTACTTGCCCTTGCTGCTGGATTTGCGTACCAGTTGCCGAGAAAGAAACTGGTGGACGAGTGTAGGCAAGTGCAGCACTGGCTAGATAGCTAGCTGGTGGATCTGGTTGCACAGCCACCAGAGTTGAACCAGCTACAACTAAACCAAAACTGGCTAATCCAATCCACTTGTACTTATCAAAAGCAATCAGGTAGCGCTTAACAATGGGTGAAGCCATGACAATAATT
Source organism: Nostocales cyanobacterium PMM_0069 (assembly GCA_949127635.1). Lineage (GTDB taxonomy): Bacteria > Cyanobacteriota > Cyanobacteriia > Cyanobacteriales > Nostocaceae > Hassallia. The sequence goes on from CASBQA010000357.1 coordinate 4,223, forward strand.
AAAAAAGGCAGATTTTAGCAGAAAAGCAGGAACAACAAAACCCGAGCATCTTTGACTTTAAACAACTTTTGTTATAGATAGCAAAAGGCAAGAAAGTAACTACTTTGAGTTACCAGTAAAAGTGTTAAAGAAGTTGATAAAACTCTCAACATTGAAAAAAGGTCGAGTAATCGTAGTCAAAAGATTAGTAATTTTACCGATCAGGTTCCGACCTACAACAATAACATCATTGTCTTGTAGTGGCACGTTTTGAGACGCATCGCCGGAAAGCGCCTTTTTCGCATCAAGTCTCTGGGTGACGGCTTTACCTCGTTCGGGATCGAAGCGAACAAGAGCAATTTCTCGGAGATTGGCAGTATCGGGATTAATTCCTCCTATAGCATCTATAAAACTACTACCATTAGGTAGCGTTTGAGTGCTAATTCCACTAGCCGCATAATTTAAAATGCGGATTCTAATTTGCGGTTGAGCTAGAGTTGAACGAGCTACTAAATTTCGGTCATAACCGTCATCAGTACCGATTTCTCGACGCGGCACAATTATCGCATCACCGTCTTGCAAACGTAAATTAGGCAATGAGCTAGCATTTTGCAACGTCGCATACAAATCAATAGTTTGTGAAATTATAGAACCATCAATTAATCTCCGCCGCACTTGCACTTGCCGTAGATCTGCGTTGAGTGTTGAACCACCAGCTACCAGCAGCGCATCAGCAATGCGGGGTGTCGGGGAAGCGATGGGATAAATTCCTGGACGCGGCACTTCACCACTAATCGTAACTTGAACTGGTCGCGCCCCTGCCAGCCCGACTGCCACAACTGGATCGACCAAAATGCGACTTAAACCCAAGCGAATTTTTTCTTGAGCTTCTTCCAAACTCAAGCCTTGTACGGAAACTGTTCCCAATTGCGGTACGACAATGTTGCCCTCAGGATTTATTTGCGCTTGAAAACTCAAATCAGGACGTTGCCTGGAGAGTGATAAAGCGACAATCGGATCGATAACAAACCGATTTAAACCAGAGCGAATTTTTGCTTCTGCTTGTTGTAAAGTTAAACCTTTTAGCGACACTGTACCCAGTAACGGGACTGCAATATTGCCTTCAGGATTTATTTGCGCTTGAAAACTTAAATCAGAAAAGCGCTGAACCACAACGCTGATTAAATCTCCAGGTCCTAAGCGGTAGCGACCTGGAGGAGATTGAACTGTAATCCCCAATACATCTCCAGGTCCTAAAAGATAGCGACCGAGTTGGGGTGATATTCCCTCGTTTAAACCCGCAGGTGCAAAATCAACACTCGATGGGGGTGGGGGAGGTTGCCCTTGCCCCTGTCCTGGAGAGGGTAAAGGTTGAGCCACAACATCCGGAACAGATATTGTACAGAATACCCCTACTTGAAGACTAACAAGACACAACGCGGTGAATACACGCCTACAAGAACTGATAACTATGAACATCAATCCAATCAAGCTAAATTAAGAAATGCTGCGCCGACTCGTTATTTTACTCTGGAAATACTCTGAGTGTCCGCTCTTAATCAGACGTATTTTTATACAATTTACCTTTTTTTGCATCACCTAAGTACAGAATTTCACTTTTTTCCTAGCGAATCCTCTTAAAAAAACTCTGCGTACCCTTCGGGTTCATCAGTTCGACGGGACGGAAACCGACCCCGCCGACTGATTCACCTCTGCGCTTACTCTGCGTCCCTTTGCGTTTAAAAAACGCGCTCGTTTTTACGCAAAGCTTTACTAACAGTCCTTTTATAAAGAACCCGCCATTAATGCCCCTTGGACTGTTTCCCCAAGAGATTTGGTTAAAGACCAAGTTGTTTCTACTTGCCCCAAGGGTTCCATCGGAATCATAATGCTCACACCAACCCAAGGAGCACGCTGCTTGCGTAACTGTGCTAATTGATCTGCCATAAACCACTGTAAAGGTGATGGATTTCCACCATTGGGGAAAGCATACCATTGCAAAACTGCAAATGTTTGCTTCATAGTGGAGGCGCGAAAAAATCGAGCCTCGACTTTAACTTGGGTTGATGGTTGTTTTACCGTAAATTCTGCCAGACGATATTGAGCTACGTTCCACTGCTGCCAGCTTTGAATCTCTGTCCATTCTACTTCTGGTTGGTCTTTGGAATCACTTTGCGGCAGCAAAAGCAAGATAGCCTGAGTTTGTGTGCCTTGTTTTTTGTTGACTTGCATTAACCATTTGTGTCCCCCAATCTGTTGTTGGCTTTTTTCAATGGTTTGCCAACCAGGAAGGTTTAACCCTTGCTGCCGCAACTGTCTCAACTGCTTGATAGTAGTGATAGGAGGCAGCTTTTGCCATTGCCAGTGTCCTGTGATGTATCCGGGTACAGCTCCTATCACCAGCAGTATTAGTAACAACAAAAGCGCTGCTAATCTAGGAAATTGGTTTTCTTTGAGTAATTTAGAAAAGGAAATCATCAGTAAAATTTGCAATACTTACGCAAAATTTTACTTGCTAAAATCACTTCCTGAGTTCAGTAATTTTGACACTCTCCCTTTTCGGGCATGGGGCATTGGGCATTGGTAATAATTCTTTCCCCTTTCCCCTTTCCCCCTCTTATCTTTTTTAGCTAAAACAGCATGTCACTCTTCTCGCAAAGTTGCTTCGTCTTCTGAAAAATATCTATCAAATCGATTGAGAATAGGCACTAATAAAAGCAGCATAATGGCAGAATATAAGTCTCCACCCCAACTGTCATGCAGCCATTCAAAAGCTCCCTGTTGTCCTGTGCCATGAAAGAAACTCAGTAAAGTGTTGCGAATGATATTTGCGGTGATGCTCAAAACAACAGCAGTAGATAAAAACCAAATAGTTGTGCGACGCGATGATAAAGCACCTGTCCAATAAAGCAGCATTAAGCAGACGTATAAGGTAGTAAATAGCATCTTCAACCCTGCACAGTAAGGGGCAACTTCGACAATGCGTCCCCCGACGAAGATATTTGTGCCATCAACAGCTACTTCCATACCAAACTGACTTAGTATGAAGCCAGCTGTACCAGCGATGAAGCTTTGAAGAGGCAAGGTGTAGGGAGCGATGAGGTAAGGTAATGCTGTTGGGGTTGCCAAAAATACTAATAGTAGGGGAAATCCTTGCAATTTAAAGCCGGGAATTCCTTTTAACCACAAGCACAATCCTGTTAAAATGGCGGGTAAGGAAAGGTTAACCCATTCGGTGACGCCGCTCAGATAAAAAATTCCCCCGATTATCAATAAGGCTACACCCAAAGGATGATTGACATCGGGCAGTCGTTGCCATTTTTTTCGGTTTATCCAGCTCAAATAAGCAGCAAAGGGTATACCAATAATACCGTGGCTAAAATATTCGTGTTCTGTACTAATAGTTTTGTTTAGCCAACCATCTAACCAGTGCAGCAATATTGGGGCATAAAGCAGCGCTAATACACCTAAAATGGCGAAGCTGAACAATTGTGGCGCGTTTGTGTTTTGAATTTGGCGCTTGAATGTCATAGTTTTCAGCGATGTGAACTACCCACACTGATATCATGTCCGGTAAATTACTTAGAATGTAAAGTAAAGACGTTCCGGCGGAACGTCTCTACGAGGATTGTGATATTTTTATTAATGTTAATTATCAAGACATAATGTGACACGGAGTACCGGGTACACCGAAAATATGAGCGGTAAACCGCTCACTACGAAAGAGAAGGGCTAATATCTCATATTTAAATGATAATTAGGAATTAGCCATCGATCGCTCTTTTATTATGCGTTACCCAGATCCTTGTAGAGACGTAGCATTGCTACGTCTGTTTCGCGTGTCTATTGGTGATTAAATGCACAATAACTGTTGTTGTTCACCAGTGAGGATTGATGCCAAGGTTGCGACAACTTCTTTGACTTGGCTATGTTTTAAGCCTGGGTACATGGGTAATGATAATATTTGCTTTGCCTGCTTTTCTGCTTGGGGAAAGTCTCCAATTTGATAACCTAAGTCGGTAAATGCCGGCTGGAGATGGCAGGGAATTGGGTAGTGAATGCCTGTTTGAATTCCTGCTGCTGTGAGTTGTTCCTGGATTTGTTGACGTTCAACCACACAAAAATCATCGATTTTGATTACATAAAGGTGATAAACGTGTCCTGTGCCACTTTGGTTTTGTATGGGGATGATACCTAGCCGATTTAAGGGTGCTAATTCAGCATCATACTGTTGGGCAATGTTCAGGCGATCGCTATTCCAATTCGCTAAATATGGTAGTTTCTCTAGCAACACTGCCGCTTGCATGGTATCCAAACGGCTATTTGTACCCGCTTCTGTATGATAATACTTCGAGGATGCGCCGTAATTCCGCAAGCGTGTCATTTTCTGGGCAACATCTGCATCTTTTGTTAGCACTATTCCCCCATCCCCAAATGCACCTAAATTTTTACTCGGATAAAAACTAAATGCTGCTGCTATCCCCACCGAACCGGCGCGATATCCATCGCGTTCGGCTAAATGCGCTTGTGCCGCATCTTCAAAAATTAGTACTTTGTA
>CASBQA010000358.1 GCA_949127635.1 Nostocales cyanobacterium PMM_0069
AGGGAGATGAGGGAGATGAGGGAGAAATTCTACTTACTTCTCCTGCTTCTCCTACGTGATACCCACCGGCTAATAAAGCGCGATATAAAGGTAGTTCAAACAGTTGACGCATGACGCTTTTTGAGCGTTGTAAATCTTCCACCGTTTCAAATAGGGGAACTACTTGGATGCTGCCGATCGCCGTACCTGGATCAAAAAGTCTTGCTTCTTTCGCTAAAAGTAGTACTTCGAGTACGTCGCTAACTTCCCGGCACATGCTAATAATGTAAGTCTGGCATATATTCAGACCAAACTCTTGTTGGAGCGATCGCACTACGCGGAAAGTTTCAATTACATCGTTAGTTTTTTCGGAGAATGGCAATTCTGCGGGAATTAACGGACGCCGGGTTTGCAATTCCCCCACTAACCAAGCTACTCTTTGAGCTTCTGATAGTTCGTGGTAAGATAACGGCAATAATTGCAGGTATTCGAGAATCTCATTTAGCGCATCAGCATGGCGGGATGATTCTTGTCGGATATCCAATTGCGTTAAGTCAAAGCCAAAAATTTCGACTTGACAAATCAGATTATCTAGTTCGCGACAATTTAAACCTGTTTCTGTCAGGTTGTGTTGAATCAATCGCAACTCAGCTAAAAATTCTGCTCCCGAACGGTACATTGGGATATTTTCATTTTTTGGCGTTTCCCGTTTATATAAAGCTAGATTGCGATCGCGTGTATTTTCCAGCCTTTTATGTACGTAAGAAAGCTTTAGCCGATACGGTTCTTGCCGATAACGCAGCGCTAGGGCATCATATATTTCGCTTAACTGGGATTGATCTAATTCTAGAGATTCCAGCAAGTCTGGTAAAACATCACTCCAGTGCATCGACACACTCAATAATTCAATCAGCTGCTTCACAGACTGAATATATTTTTCTAGCACCATTTTGCGCTGATAGCAAGCTGTTTGCCAGGTCGTTTCTGGTGTGACTGATGGGTTCCCATCTCTATCTGAACCTACCCAAGAACCAAACCTGCAAAAGTTTTTGCTAGGAGGTTCTAACCAGGGAAAGGTGTTAGCCAGAGCGTATTTGAAGCGTTGATATAGGTGAGGAATCCCATCAAATAACACTTCTTGGAAGTAATGCAGCGTATAGTCTACTTCATCGAGTACACTTGGTTTGAACTGATGTAGTTCGTCAGTACGCCACCACAAGCGAATTTCTTCTAGCAATTGTTCGCGTAAATCTGCGGCTTCCCAAGGATATCCTCCAGATGTACTTCCAGCGCGGCTTTCTACCGCATCCAGTTCTTGCAGTAGTTTTACCACCTGTCGCTGTTTCTCGCGGATTGTATGACGAACAATTTCTGTGGGATGCGCTGTAAAGACTAAACGCACATCCAATTGAGAAATCAGGCGTTGAATTTGCTGCGGTGGTACATTCAGTTTGAATAATAAAGGAAATAACGCGGCAAAAGTTCCTTTTTGTTTGTCGTTGGCAGAAGCACACCAGCTTTTTGTGAGCATATCCGCTCCCAATCCGCTGTTTACTGGTGTATCATTTTCTCCGTGGTTGGATGAAGAAGTGATGTTTGAGAGATTTTCTTGTTCTATGCAGCCTGATTCTATTTCATAGCGAGTTAATTGCTGCCGTTGTTCATAGTCTTGTTCGATAATATTGATCAACTGGAAATATAAAGCGAAGGCACGAGCTGCGCGGATGGCTTCGTTAATATTGAGTTGTTCAATCAAATTGAAAACTTCTGCTGCTTGATCGTTTCTGGCTTGTCCTTCTGGCGAACACAGATCCCGTAGCTGTTGCAATAAATCTACCATCTTTTGACCGCATTCTTGCCGCAGAACCGACTCCCACAATTCTTCAACTACTTGGAGACGGTGGCGCAAAAATAATTCTGAAGTGGGGTAGATATTTTCAGTCTGAGCCAAAGAGTATAAAACGGAACTCATATCTTCTATTTTAGTAGAGCCGATTACTGTTGACAATTCTTGGTTTGTGAAGCATGGCGATCGCACTAACTTCAACAAAGAGAAATTTCCGACTATAATCTTTAACTTCGGCTTAATTCGTCTTCATTTGGGAAGTTGAGGATGGGTAAGCGATCGCCCCGAAAAATTTCTTCACTGGCTTGTCCCATAGCTTCTAGGGCAGATTGACTTGCTTTTTGTGCTAAAAGGAACAGTAGTATAGACGCTGTGCCTGTTTGCAAAAGTAAAGACTGGGGAATACTAATTAAACCCAGATTTAATCCAGAGTTGGATGAGTGTTCCATAAAAGGCATCGGTAAGAGGTGATTCTTGAAATAATAATTGAAGCAAACGTAAAATTCATTCAAACCGTCGCTGGCAATTTCTTTAAACTCTCATTGTTTATTATGCAAGCTTATAGGGTAACAAAAGTGTTAAAAAAAACTTCAGTTGGGTGATAAATCTATGGTTCTAGTTTACAAGGCATTGGCGATTAAGGTATGGGGTATGAGCCATCGTCCAAGTGGGCATTGGGGAGCCAGTGCGTTGCGGTGAGTCCACTCGGCGGTTGCCTGTACCGTCCCGTCGAAGTGGCGAACCCGTTCGCAAAGCGTCTCCGTAAGGAGAAGGGAGGTTCCCTCCGTTGAAGCATCTGGCGGCATTGGGAACGTGAAAATGATAAAAATACTTTACCGATTTTCGCGTTTCCTATTACCCATGCCCCATGCCCAATGCCCAATGCCCCATGCCCAATGCCCAATGCCCCATTCCCAACAACTAGCTTTTTGTAAAGTCTACTGAGCATGAAAAAAGCATCACTAGAGCGCCATAAATCCTTAGTGCAATGGGTAAGCCAAGCAACAGGTATCAACACTTTCGGGGTGAAAATCCAGTTGCGAGGAAACGACTTACACATTCTTTGTGAAGGTCGAGATTGTCCTCAACGTTGGCAAACTTTGTCGGACTTGCTGCAAGCGTTACAGCAGACCGACTTAGAAATGTTGACAAAAAACCAGGAACCTGCAATATACCAAGTATTTGTTTATGGTCGCACAAAAGGAGAGAAGCGACCGGAATGGTGTCATCAAGTTTATTTAAATCAACTCGACAGACATTTAGAACAGGTAAATCAAGCCCTGATTCAAGATGCGGAAAAATCCAGCATGAATCCTGGTGGGGCGATGATTGTCTCTAATGAAAGTTTGGCACGCCAAGGACACCCAGATGCGATCGCTCGTTATCTCAGCGAAACGTTGAGTACTTTGGGTGTGTCAGTTGAAGTCAAGGTTAAGAACGAACAGTCAGAAGAGAAGGGTTCTTCAGAAGAAAATCGTCTGTGGATATTTTGTCAGTCGAGTTACAGTCCCGATCCATCTTTAATTGCGGAACCTGTAGCTCAAAAACTACGGGATTTAAAACTAGTCGGCTATAAAGATGCTGTTATCGCTTCGCAAGTTGTTGGCGAAACCAAGCCAGACTGGTTGCTGCGGATAGATTTAACGCCTCCTGAGGTAATGTTGAAAGAGTGGGCGCGTTGGGGAGATATACAAGCGATCGCTCTTCTTGTTAGTGCAGCTTTGTCAGAATTAAAAGTTACGGTGCAAGCTTCTTTAAAAGAATCGACCCTACATGTATTTTGCACCTCAACTGCCAAGGAAGCAACCCCAGATAAAACGGCGTGCTGGAACGCTATTGTAACTCAGTTAGAAGCGATCGCTCCTCAAGGAATTCTTGCAGCCACCGTCTACGGACAAAAAACCACTGAACACCAACCAGATTGGATTGATTGGCTCAACTTACCCGCTTCCCAACATCCGGCACTTTCCGCATCAGCTATGGAGTTGGCAAGTTCTGGGGATGAGCCGGCGATTCATTTTTTAATCGAGCGTTTACTTAATCCTGACTTAAATTTACGCCTGAAAACAGGTGGTATTCGCGTACTTTTGTTAAGAAAAGGTGACTTGTTACACGTTATGTGTGATGCACCTATTTGTCCCGGAAGAAAAAAAGTTGCCCCCAAAGTTACTCAGTGCGTTCGCCAGTTACAAATACCTAATATAATCGGAGTAAGGGTGTACGGTCGGCGTGCTGGTAATAAAGAACCTTTTTGGAATTATGGTGTTGATTTTGAGCAACGCCAACTTTTAGCACCAGAAGCTACCCCGGAATTTGCTGCCACTTCTGCCTACGTTAATGAGCTTTTACCCTCCGATAGTAGTGAGCCGATTAGTAGTAGTGAGCCAATTTTGCGTCCCGATTTAATTAGCGAGGAAATTCACACTTTTGTTATCGAAGTGGCTCGAGATTGGGGTGCAACCGCGAGAAAAAGTCTTTTGGCAACGCAGCTATTTATAGAACAAGACTCAACCGAGCAAAACGCTGATTATCAAGGTTTAAAAACCGCTTTGGTTTGGGGAACGCTGGGATTATTACTTACCCTGCAAAGCGATTGGATATTAGGTCAAACCGTTGCTCTGACTACGCAGAAACCAACAGATGCTCGCGTCGTGCTTCAATCGTCTCCTGTGAATGATGACGAAAATCAAGATGAGAGAACTGCCTTTTTTGCCGATACTTCTGGGAAAAAATCTCAAAGCGCATTCAACGCCTCTGGATTTACCAAACATGATAATACGCCGCCAAGACAAAAGGCAACCGCAACGGCGATTTTATTAGCAGCGCGATCGCAAATGCCGAGTTTCAATGCCAGACAATTAGATGAGCAACTGGCATTGTATAAACAGCGTCTAGCTAAAACTGGTACTCCCCCAAAGATTTTAATTATTGGTTCCTCCCGCGCTTTGAGGGGAATAGATCCGACAGCACTTGACAAAGCTTTGGCAACTCAGGGTTATCCCGATATTGATGTGTTTAATTTTGGTATAAATGGAGCCACAGCCAAAGTTGTAGATTTTATCATTCGCCGAGTTTTAGAGCCATCAGAATTACCGAAGATTATTATATGGGCAGATGGTTCCCGTGCATTTAACAGCGGTCGAGATGATGCAACCTTTCAAGCGATCGCTGCATCAGCCGGTTATCAACAAGCAATTCAGAAAGTACTAGCTAGTAGTACGAATGATGTTCAACCAGCAACCAAAGAACAACAGAAAACAAAAGCCAAAAATCAAAATGTTAATAGCTATCAAGCTGTTAATCAATCTTTAAATGAAGCTTTAGCTAATGTTTCGGCTACATATCAACAGCGCGATCAATTCAAAGCTTTCTTGAGCAAACAATTTAAATCTTTGCCGATAATTAGCAGTTCTCAACCCGCTACATCAGACTCACAAACAACTGCTAACCTTGAAGAAGATTCTCAGCAAGCAGTTGACTTTGATGGATTTTTACCTTTATCTATCCGCTTCAATCCTAGCAATTACTATCAAAAACATCCCAAAGTTTCCGGAAATTACGACAACGATTACAAATCATTTCAAATAGTAGGTGAACAAGATGCCGCCTTCCAAGCCGTGCTAGAGTTTACCCAATCTCACAAAATTTCCCTAGTATTTGTCAATATGCCCTTGACAAAAGATTATCTAGACCCAGTACGCACCAAATATGAGCAAGAATTTCAACAGTATATGACCAGTCAGGTAGCAAATTCTAGCTTGATTTATCGGGATTTAACCAAATTATTTCCCCAGACAAGTAAAAACTTTTCTGACCCTAGCCATCTTAACCGCTTCGGAGCATACGAAGTCTCGAAAAAGCTGGCAAACGACCCGATGATTCCTTGGACGACAAAGTAGATAAGTGGTTAGTTGTTAGTTGTTAGTTGTTAGTGGTTAATTGTTAGGAGGATATTTCTAATAATAATTAACCACTACTGGTGCTTTCTTCATGATGATAAAATCTGAATTAAATGAATTTTATATCAATTGTCTACGGATTATTTTTACTGAGTGTACTGGGAATCTATTGGTCTTTAACACAAGAAAAATTGCGGCTATGGACATTGTTGATTGCTAGCCTGGTGTTTTACGCATCTTTGCAAGCTCAATATATACCGCTACTATTAGCACTAGTTTTTATTAACTTTCGTCTTGGTTTGGCGTTAGGAGAAAACACTTCACCAGGAGAACATACTCTCGATTGGCGGATTTCTAACGAAGAGTGGCAATTTGCTCAAGCCGATTGGAATAGTCGCCGTTTAAAGATTTTGTGGCTAGGTATAATTTTAAATGTTTTGCTGCTATTAGGTTTCAAATATTTACAACCTTTCTTTAAGTTTGTTTTCCAGTTACCTGCATCAAGTGATTCTTTTAAAATAATTGCACCATTGGGTATTTCATTTTTTACCTTTGAGTGCATCGCATATTTAGTTGATGTTTATCGCGGTGCGCCGGCTACTGGAGAATTTATCAAGTTTGCTAGCTACAAATTTTTCTTTGCCAAATTGATTTCTGGTCCGATTACTCGCTTTCACAAGCTAGAAAATCAATTTAGTGCGCTGAAATTTCCTACTCCTGATATTGTGGCAGAGGGATTATGGTTAATTGCTAGAGGTGCAGTCAAAAAAGGTATTTTTGCAGACCATCTGGGGATTTTTGTAGATTTATGTTTTGGTAATTTGCAAAGGGCAGGTAGTACTGATTTATGGTTGGCTACATTTGCCTACGGCTTGCAATTGTATTTAGATTTTAATGGTTACGTAGACATTGCCCGTGGTAGTGCTTTGCTTTTCGGCTTGGTTTTGCCAGAGAATTTTGACTTTCCCTACTTCAGCACGAATATTGCTGATTTTTGGCGACGATGGCACATGACACTAGGCGATTGGTTGCGTAACTATATATATTTTCCTTTGGGTGGTTCCCGTCAGGGTTTCGATCGCACCTGCTTGAATTTATTTATTGTGATGTTAATTGCTGGCATTTGGCATGGTGCAGCTTTGGGTTATGTAGTTTGGGGTATTTACCACGGTTTAGCTTTGGTGGTTCACCGATTGACTGATGCGATTAGCGATCGATTTGAAAATCTCGAACACTTCTGGCAAAATCCCATAGGTATAGTATTCGCTTGGTTGCTAACTCAAATAATGGTTTTCACCTCTTGGATCTGGTTCCGCTTACCCAACCTCCAAGACTCATCTATAGTAATTCAGCATCTTTGGGGTCATTCCGCAGACGCGCAGTTTGCCGAAAAGGTCTATGTAGAAGCTTTAAATCTCAGCCAATCCCAACTCACTTGGGCGCTAACGATTTTAGCTGCGCTTATGGCTATAGTGTATGCCTTTAACCGCAACTTAAAGTTACAGTTCCATTGGACTGTGAAGCTTTTCTTCGTGCCACTATGTCTCTATGCTGTTTGGTTATTGGCTCCGGAAGGCAGTTTGCCTTATATTTACTTTGATTTCTAGCATCCGCTGGCTTCAGTTCTCAACCACCTCAAAGGGTGAATAACACCATCTTGCGTGTAATTATAAGTAGGGCTTATGTAAAGTATTAATACAGGCAAAAAACAAATTTGCCTGATACATTGTTCAACATTCACAGCAATCATAAAAAAATGACCACAACCTTACAACGTCGCGAAAGCGGTAACGTATGGGAACGGTTCTGCACCTGGATCACCAGCACCGAAAACCGTATATACATCGGTTGGTTCGGCGTATTGATGATTCCAACCCTGCTAGCCGCTACCACCTGCTTCATCATTGCGTTCATCGCAGCACCTCCAGTAGACATCGATGGTATCCGTGAGCCTGTTGCAGGTTCCTTGATTTACGGAAACAACATCATCTCTGGTGCAGTTGTTCCTTCTTCTAACGCAATTGGTTTGCACTTCTACCCAATCTGGGAAGCAGCTTCCTTAGATGAGTGGTTGTACAAC
>CASBQA010000359.1 GCA_949127635.1 Nostocales cyanobacterium PMM_0069
AGGGCAGGGCTGTTTCATTCCCTAAAAGGCTCGCAAATGCAAGGGTTCAGAAGATGAAAAATAAGCAAGGTATTCAATTGGCATTCAATCTTAGGCATCAATATGGTCAATAATTCATGACTTTTGCCCGAATATTTATCGCCAATGGTATTGACAAAATACATACCTTGTCGAATGAAACAGCCCTGCCTTATTAAGGGGAGCCAGCGCGGTCTTGGGGGTTTCCCCCATGAGCGACTGGCGTGGGCTAGGGGGGATCGAATTCTATGCAGCTTCATAAAAAATTGGTATAACAGGAAAAGTAATTACCGCTTTCGATTACTGCGATTCCCCCAGGCGCTTTGTCCAAATTAGGGACTTCACTACAACCCGCATTCGGGAACTGGTATTGCGACTGGCTCACCTTAACCGAGTGCAAAGCCCAATTATCAATCGGTTGCGTCAAGATTTAGCTTGGCAGTTTCCCGAAATCGCGCACATAAAATCCCGTAAAGGTGTTGATGGTGATGTCCCTTTGTTGTGGGGGTGGTTGTGTGGGGAACGCTCATCGAAGCGCTATGATAATTTGCGCGATCGCTCTATTGGATTGGGCATCACCTCGACAGTTCGGCATCATGCCCGCAGATTATGCGACTTGCAGCGGGAGGAACACAGCATCGAGGTGGAGTTACAAGAACTTTTGGGTGATTCTAAATTTACTGCATACCGCGAGGTTTTCAAAACTTTTGGTTTCGGTGTGCGGTTAGAGGGAATTATCCTCAGCCAGATTTACCCAATATCCGCTTACTTCGGCGCTGACGGTAAGCCAGAGGTCAGAATTCGTAAAGGCAGAAAGTCCGGAAAGCCTACCAAACGCTACCTTTCACTGCGCCGGTTCCAGAAGTCACTAGGGCTTGCACCGTCGTTAGAGGCAAGTGGTGACAAGAGTAAAATCAAGATTGTTGGGGGTTCTGACTTGTGCCGTATCGCTTTCTGGCAGTGGGTTTTCACGCGAATTGAGGTTAAGCGCTGCCGGATTGATAATGAGATTGGTGCAGCGCTGGGTGCTCAGTTGGATGCTGAAAAAGCTGCGGGTCGAGGAGTGAGGTTGGTGCGATCGCGTATATCAGCCAAGGCTGCAAAGTTACTGTTTCGGGAATTGGTTAAAGTACTAGAGTGAAGGTAAAGCAGAACCATCTTAAGCTGTGTAGTAAGCACGAAGAGTGGTTAAGAAAGCGCTCTTGGCGCTTACTACGGTTTTATTTAACTCGCAGAATAATTTTTGCGGTAATAAGTCTGATATTCTTCTGATAAAAGTGGTTCCCACCAATCGCGGTGAGTGAGATACCATTCAACGGTGAGACGTAAACCCTCTTCTACTGTTACTGAAGGTGTCCACCCTAACTGAGTTTGCAGTTTATTACTATTAATTGCATATCTTCGGTCATGTCCCAATCTATCTTTAACAAAAGTAATCAATTTTTGGGAAGGATGCATCGGCAAATTAGGTGCTAATTCATCCATTAATTGACACAGCATCTGCACAAGGTTGATATTTTCGACCTCATTATTGCCACCGATATTATAAGTTTCTCCTGGTGTGCCGTGCTGAATGACTACTTCTATTGCACTACAGTGATCGCCGACATAAAGCCAATCTCGCACGTTTTTACCATCACCGTAAACTGGTAAAGCTTTACCCATCAAAATGTTGATGCACATGAGAGGAATTAGCTTTTCTGGAAACTGATAGGAACCGTAATTATTGGAACAATTCGTAATGATTGTTGGAAGTCCATAAGTATGGTAATATGCTCGAACTAAATGATCGCTGCCAGCTTTAGAAGCTGAATAGGGACTATTGGGAGCATAAGGTGTAGTTTCGCAAAAAGCTGGGTCATTTGGTGCTAAACTTCCATAAACCTCATCTGTGGAAACGTGCAAGAAACGATAGGTAGAAGGCTTTTCCTTTGTTTGCCAATGTTGACGAAAAGCTTCTAGTAAAGTGAAAGTTCCCACTACATTGGTTTGCACAAAAGCACCGGGACCGAGAATTGAGCGATCAACGTGAGACTCGGCGGCAAAATGGGCTATTATGTCGATGTTTTCTGTTTGGAGTAATTTGTCAATGAGAGTGCGATCGCATATATCCCCCTGCACAAAGCGAAAGTTCTCTTTCCCCTCCAATGAAGTCAAATTACCACGATTTCCTGCGTAAGTTAAAGCATCTAACACCACCACTCGATCATCTGGATAATTTTTACACCACTGATGAACAAAATTCGAGCCAATAAATCCAGCACCACCTGTCACCAATAACTTACGACTCATCACATCTCCTGTATTTAACTTTTGCAAAGTAGTAAGGATTTCAGTATATAGAGTGATTACTGGCGTTGCATCAAAGTCGAAATCATTATACTCTACCTTAAGACAGACACACGTTAGGCTGAAACACAGCGACCATAAAAACAGAAGTTTTTACAGCATAACTATGACTTCAACGTTATCTGCGCCTAATTCTATCCAATCGTTGCTAGGTAAAGAAGCAGAAAACCTGCTTACATTTAAGGCAAAGGTTTCCTCCGATTTATTGCATTTACCAGGACCCGACTTTGTAGATCGAATTTGGATAAATAGCGATCGCAATCCCCAAGTTTTGCGTAATCTGCAACTTTTATATTCTACAGGTCGTTTGGGAAATACCGGTTATCTGTCTATTTTACCAGTAGACCAAGGTATCGAACACTCTGCCGGCGCATCTTTTGCACCTAACCCGATTTACTTCGATTCGGAAAATATTGTCAAGCTAGCGATCGCAGCTGAATGCAATGCCGTAGCTACCACTTTAGGAGTATTGGGCAGCATTTCTCGCAAATACGCTCACAAAATTCCTTTTATCGTCAAACTCAACCACAACGAATTGTTAACTTTCCCTAATCAATTCGACCAAATTATGTTTGGTGATGTCGAACAAGCTTGGAATTTGGGCGCCGCTGCGGTAGGTGCGACAATTTATTTTGGTTCGGAACAATCCACCAGACAAATTCAAGAAGTCAGCCACGCATTTAAACGCGCTCACGAGTTGGGGATGGTAACGATTCTGTGGTGTTATCTCCGTAATAGCGCTTTTAAACAAGACAAAGATTATCACCTTGCGGCTGACTTGACAGGACAAGCGAATCATTTGGGTGTAACGATTGAAGCTGACATCATCAAACAAAAATCACCTGAAGTTAACAATGGTTACGCTGCTGTAGCCAAAGCCACAGGTGAAAGTTACGGTAAAACCAGTGAAAAGGTTTACACCGAGTTGACAACCGACCACCCCATCGATTTGACTCGTTACCAGGTATTAAATTGCTACTGCGGACGTGCTGGGTTGATTAATTCTGGTGGTGCGTCTGGTAAAAGCGACTTTGCCGAAGCGGTTCGCACTGCTGTAATTAATAAACGTGCCGGTGGTACGGGTTTAATTTCTGGACGCAAGACATTCCAACGTCCTTTTGAGGAAGGGGTGAAGCTGTTTCACGCGATTCAGGATGTTTATTTGTCGAAAGATGTGACAATAGCGTAGAAGAGAAAGGGGAAAGCCCGCCCAGAAATAAATTTCTGGGCTAATAGCCGTAGGAGCATCAGCCAGCAGACTTCCCCCTACTTGATATTCATACTTTGGCTGGGGTACTGGTATCATTGCTTAACCCTGATAGCGATCGCATCTGAAAATTTATAACCTGTTTTCTTATTTTCACTTAAATTAGTATGCTTATATCTTGCACCAGGCGATTAGAAATCGCGGCTACACGGGCAAAACCCGCCTGCGCGGGTTGAAAACCTTGATTTTACATTAGTCCGCGATTAGGCGGACTTCGTTTGTGTCGCCGCGATTTCTAATCGCTAGGGCTGGGTGCAAGATGTGGGTATGAGGACAATATTTGTGCAAATCAATTACTAACTGAATGACAATTGATCGCTTAGAATAATAAGGTTGTCAAAAGTTGCGATATCTGCTGTCATGGCTGTTCCTAAGAAGAAAACATCGAAGTCCAAAAGAGATAAACGTAAAGCTACCTGGAAGCACAAAGCTGTAATTGAAGCTCAGAAAGCTCTTTCGTTAGGCAAATCGATTTTGTCTGGACGTTCTACATTTGTCTATCCAACTGCTGAAGAAGAGGAAGAAGAGGAATAATTTCCTTTAAATGTAGTGACGGCTTCAGCCCTCAAAAGCTTTGCTATGAGCGGTTTACCGCTCACCCTTCGGGTTCGCCAGTCGCTCATGGGGGAAACCCCCAAGACCGCGCTGGCTCACTACGAATTAGGAGTACATTTTATATTTAATTACACCCACTTGCTTAACTTCAGAAAATTTATTGTTCTTTAATTATGCTAGGTAAATTTTTTCAGAAACCACAAAAAGAAGAAAGCGATCGCGTTCCTCAAGGACAATATTTAACTAAGGGGTTCCCTGTATTAACTTACGGTGCAACGCCGAAAATTAACAAAGATGAATGGGAATTAAAAGTTTGGGGTTTGGCAAAACCTGCTACTTTTAACTGGTCTGATTTTATGGCATTGCCCCAACACGAATTCACCGCAGACTTTCACTGTGTAACACGTTGGTCAAAACTCGATGTCAAGTGGACTGGGATTAAAGTTACAGATTTTATGAAGCTGATTTCAGTAGATCCGAAAGCTGCTCACATTATGGAACACAGCTTCGGTGGCTACACTACTAATATTGCAATAGAAGACTTTGTGCGCGAAGAAAACTTCTTTGCTTTTAAAGCATTTGATGAAGATTTATCAACAGAACATGGTGGACCAATGCGGTTAGTTGTTCCCCATCTTTACGCTTGGAAAAGTGCTAAATGGATTAATGGTTTAGAATTTTTAGAGCGCGAAGAACTCGGTTTTTGGGAACGCAATGGTTATCACCGACGTGGTGAACCTTGGGCTGAAGAACGTTATAGCAGCTAATAATGGGGACTGGGGCATTGGGCATGGAAAGAATCGTATTAAAATGGCATTACTTGTAGGAGTTCCCAATAAGAGTGAAGTACACCTTAAAAC
>CASBQA010000360.1 GCA_949127635.1 Nostocales cyanobacterium PMM_0069
CCACTCTCCTTATCCCCACTTCCAACCGTAATGCTACGCGATCCCGATAACTTACCCGCTTGCAAACAAGTCCATCAATAGTTACACTTTTTAAAACATTCTCATTTTTGCGCTTGCGATAGCAAAGCACTTTCAACCGCCCAAACGCTTTAAAAAACGTTTGTCTTGTTCCTTCCGGAACAAAAAGTAACTTTTATCAAATAAAATTTACTGCGTGCGGTGTAAACGGGCGATCGCTACCCTCCGGGGTAAGATTACCTTATTCGTGTGAGCATTACCAAATTTTCTACATTGTCTGACTTTTAAGGCAAGACAGGAAAATTTGGTGGCAATAACAAAAAACCGAAAACTTGCTTGTAAACATAATTCATCGAGGAGGAGCGTAGTCAATGGGACTACCCTGGTACCGAGTACATACAGTTGTTCTGAACGATCCGGGTCGGCTGATATCTGTACACTTGATGCACACAGCCCTAGTGGCAGGCTGGGCTGGTTCGATGGCTTTATACGAACTAGCTATTTTTGACCCCAGCGATCCCGTACTCAACCCCATGTGGCGTCAAGGGATGTATGTACTACCCTTCATGTCACGCTTAGGCGTAGTTGGTTCTTGGGGCGGCTGGAACGTCACAGGACAGCCTGGTTACGATCCTGGTTTCTGGTCATTTGAAGGTGTAGCCGCTGCTCACATCATTCTTTCTGGTCTATTATTCTTAGCCGCCGTTTGGCACTGGGTTTACTGGGATTTGGAACTCTTCCAAGACCCCCGCACTGGTGAACCCGCTCTCGATTTGCCAAAAATGTTTGGCATTCACCTGTTCTTATCTGGTTTACTTTGTTTTGGTTTTGGTGCTTTTCACCTCACCGGGCTATTTGGACCGGGGATGTGGATTTCTGATGCCTACGGCTTAACGGGTCACGTTCAAGCAGTAGCGCCAGAGTGGGGACCGGCTGGGTTTAACCCATATAACCCTGGTGGCGTTGTGGCTCACCACATTGCTGCTGGGGTGGTTGGTATTATTGCTGGCTTATTCCACCTGACAGTACGACCCCCCGAACGGCTTTACAAAGCTTTACGGATGGGGAACATCGAAACTGTACTTTCTAGCAGTATTGCCGCAGTATTCTTTGCCGCCTTCGTCGTTGCCGGTACTATGTGGTACGGTAGCGCCACTACCCCAATTGAACTGTTTGGTCCTACCCGTTATCAATGGGATCAAGATTTCTTCAAACAAGAAATTAATCGGCGCGTACAAGCTGACGTTGCCAATGGCGCAAGTCTTTCGCAAGCTTGGTCACAAATTCCCGAAAAGCTGGCATTCTTCGACTACGTAGGAAATAGCCCCGCTAAAGGTGGTTTGTTCCGCGTCGGACCGATGAATAAAACCAATGGTGTTGCTGAATCTTGGTTGGGTCATCCAGTTTTCACAGACAGCGAAGGTCGCGAATTAGAAGTACGTCGTCTGCCGAACTTCTTTGAAACCTTCCCAGTCATCTTGACCGATGCTGATGGTATTGTCCGTGCGGATATTCCTTTCCGTCGGGCAGAATCAAAATACAGCTTTGAGCAAGCTGGTGTGACTACTAGCTTCTACGGTGGTCAACTAAACGGACAAGTATTTAAAGATCCAGCTGAGGTTAAGAAGTACGCACGTCTAGCACAGTTGGGTGAACCGTTTGAGTTTGACCCAGACCGAGCCAGCAATGGTAAACCCGATGGAGTCTTCCGTACCAGTCCCAGAGGTTGGTTTACCTTCGGTCATGCTGTATTTGCTCTGCTGTTCTTCTTTGGTCATATCTGGCACGGTGCTCGGACAATCTACCGAGACGTGTTTGCTGGTGTTGACGCGGATCTTGAAGAACAAGTTGAATGGGGTCTATTCCAGAAAGTGGGTGACAAGTCAACCCGCCGTAAGGAAGCTTAATAAAGGATGAAAGATGAAGGATGAAGTATAAAAAAGAAGTTTGTAAATCTTCGTGCTTCATCCTTTATCTTTAAGACTTCATCCTTTATGGACTGTATCTTGGTACACTATCATTACTAGACTGGCTGGACAGGTAAGAAGTTGTGATATGGAAAGCATTGCATACATTTTGATTTTGACCTTGGCAATCGGAGTTCTTTTCTTTGCGATCGCATTTCGCGAACCTCCCCGCATCGACAATAAAGACGAATAGTAGATTTTCTCTACTATTAGACTTTTAACGAGAAAATATAAACAAATATCCGCTGTTACTATTTGCTAGCAGCGGATATTTTTTGATTATCAGTGTATCAACAAAAAATTCAGTCTTTCAACAGCCACAATCCAACGCATGGTATTTTGTGCAACTCCTGACTTTTGACTCGTACAGACGCGATGTTCCTCACGTCTGTACAACTATTGATTATTGACTTTTGACTCCTGCTTTGTTGTTTCTTTTTTTATCCTAAACACCGAAAATAATTAATAAATGATTAATTACGGCTTTTGATGTGTGATACAATATTCCATTTGGAAGTGATGTGTGTTAAACTCACTTTTCTGCGCTAAGATAGAAAAAATGTAGGTGTAAACAGGCGCAACAAAGCCGCTTACATATACATTCAAAGCCCGATCAATAACTTTACGGAGACTAAAACCAGGTACAAATCAGCATGGTCAATCAGAAATTAACCGCTACAGAAATAGGCTTCACTCACGAAGATTTCGCTGCTCTATTAGACAAATACGATTATCACTTTAGCCCTGGAGATGTTGTACCAGGAACCGTTTTCAGTATAGAGCCGCGCGGCGCTCTGATTGACATTGGTGCAAAAACCGCAGCATATATACCTATACAGGAAATGTCTATAAACCGGGTCGATGCCCCGGAAGAAGTCTTACAATCAAACGAAACGCGAGAATTTTTCATCCTCACAGATGAAAACGAAGATGGTCAATTAACTCTTTCCATTCGTCGCATTGAATATATGCGAGCTTGGGAGCGAGTACGGCAGTTGCAAGCAGAAGATGCTACAGTTCGCTCTGGTGTGTTTGCGACCAATCGTGGTGGAGCTTTGGTAAGAATTGAGGGATTACGTGGTTTTATCCCAGGTTCTCACATTAGCACCCGCAAACCTAAAGAAGAATTGGTAGGCGAAGATTTGCCATTGAAATTCTTAGAAGTAGACGAAGAGCGTAATCGCTTAGTTCTATCCCATCGTCGCGCACTGGTTGAGCGTAAGATGAATCGCTTAGAAGTTGGCGAAGTTGTTATAGGTACAGTTCGCGGTATCAAACCTTACGGTGCATTTATTGATATTGGTGGTGTGAGTGGTCTGTTGCACATCTCTGAGATTTCCCACGAACATATTGATACACCTCACAGTGTATTTAATGTCAATGATGAAGTGAAAGTCATGATCATTGACTTGGATGCAGAAAGAGGTCGGATTTCTCTGTCTACAAAACAGTTGGAACCCGAACCAGGTGACATGATTAAAAATCGCGATTTGGTCTACGATAAAGCAGAAGAAATGGCTGCTAAGTATCGCGAACAAATGTTAGCTAAACAGCAAGGTGTGACTGCGGTAGCTGAAGAAGATATACCTTCGGCTATGGAAGAAGTGGAAGAAAATATACCTTCAGCAGTGGAAACAGTGGAAGAAAATATACCTTCGGCAGTGGAAACAGTGGAAGAAAATATACCTTCAGCAGTGGAAACAGTGGAAGAAGATATACCTTCAGCAGTGGAAGCACCTTCAGCATAGAATAATAATGCCCTTGAAATTATTGTGAAAAGAGAGAGGATTTTCTCTCTTTTTTTATGTAAATTAAAAATTTTGAATTATTTAAATAGGGTGGATTATGGCAACTATTAAGTGTAGAAACATGACGTTTTCTAATATCCAGGGGATTTTGTTTGACAAAAACGGTACTCTGGAAGATTCAGAAACGTATTTGCGATCGCTTGCACAAAAAGCAGCACGGATCATAGATGCTCAAGTTCCTGGAACTGGAGAACCTTTGTTAATGGCATTTGGAATTAATGGCTCAAGCCTAGATCCTGCCGGTTTAATTTCCGTGGCAAGTCGTCGGGAAACAGAAGTTGCTGCTGCTGCATATATCGCCGAAACTGGTAAAAGTTGGTTTCAATCGCTCAAAATCGCCCGTCAAGCCTTAGATGAAGCCGAAAAATACATCGGCAAAACTTCTTCACCGCTGTTTGTCGGTAGTTTAGAAGTGTTAAAATCTTTGTCGGAAGCTGGATTGAAACTCGGTATACTCTCAGCAGCAACTACTTCAGAAGTTAATGAATTTGTCAAGTATCACCAATTGAGCGATTACATTCAACTGGAAATGGGAGTAGATGAAGGTCCGAGTAAACCAGATCCAATATTATTTTTACAAGCTTGCAAATCTTTGGGAGTAGAACCTAGCGCTACCTTGATGGTAGGTGATTCGGTAGGTGATATGCAAATGGCGCGTAACGCTAAAGCCGCAGGTTGCATTGGTATTACTTGGATTGGTAAATCAGATAATGTCCAAGGTGCCGATGTGGTGATTAGTCAACTCGATGAAATTCAAGTTGTAGAAGCTTAATCACACCGAATGCGATCGCCTTTATGGATGAGGTTATGTTGCACATTATAACTTACACCTCACCCCCTACCCCTCTCCTTGTTAAGGCTACGGTGTACACACAAATTATCGAATCACTAC
>CASBQA010000361.1 GCA_949127635.1 Nostocales cyanobacterium PMM_0069
ATTATTCTCATTGTCCCCTAGTCCCCTTGTCCCCTTGTCTCCCCAATTCCCTCTGTACTCAACAAAATCGTGGGTCGTCCTGTTTCTTGTGCTACTTGCCCTGCAACTAAACCTAAGACACCAACTGCCCATTGGGGGTCTTGTAAAACGATGACGCTGGTGGTTGATAAGTCTAACTGGGTAAGCTTTTGAGTTACTTGTTGGGCAACGTCTTTCTGTAAAGATTTACGCCTGCTGTTGGCTAATTCTGTTTCTTCTGCTAGTTGATTTACGCGCTTTTCGTCGCGACTAGTCAATAGTTCTACGCAAAAAGAAGCATCGCCTTGAATACGGCTGACAGCGTTGATTCGTGGACCTAAACCAAAGGAAATATCTGTAGGGCGATCGCCACTTTTCTGGCATAATTCTAATAATCGCCCTACCCCCGGACGCCTTCTCGTTGCTGGAAGCTGTTTAAAGTCTTCTTGCAATCTTTGAATTCCCAATTGCGCTAAGTAACGACAATCTCCACTTAGCTGTACTAAATCCGCAATTAAACCCACTGCTACTAAATCTAATAAATCTTCTAGTGGTTGTTGAGGTTTAGGTAAACTTTGATAAAGCGCTTCAACCAACTTGTAAGCTACCGCCACCCCAGAAAGATGAAATAATGGATGTGTATTTGGCAGATAACGGGGATTGATAATTGCTGTGACTGGTGGACGTTCAGCGGGTAATGTGTGATGGTCTGTAACAATAATATGTATACCATGTTCTTTCGCATAAATAATTTCACTGATATTTGTGCTGCCAGTGTCGCAAGTAACTATTAATTTGCAAGCTTGTTTTGCCAGCTTATCAATGCCTTGATTGTTGAGTCCGTGGGATTCTGTTATCCGGTTAGGGATGTAATAACTTAAGTGCGTATTCTGTGAAAAAAACTGTCCTAAACCATCCCACAGCACCGCAGTAGAGGTGATACCATCAGCATCAAAGTCTCCCCAAATAACGATTTTTTCCTTTTCATCCCGCGCTTGTTTCAAACGTCTCACCGCTAACAGCATTTCTTCGCCAAACTCAAAGGGACTCGCAGGTTGATAAGCTTGAGGATTGACAAAATTAGCCAGTTGTGTTGTATCTTGAATGCCTCGTTGCCATAATAATTGCGCTGCGTAATGTCCGCTTTTATTGGGGGTGTAGTGTTTCACCGCTTCGATGAACCATTCTGGTGGTTGTTCAGTTGCGACAATATTCCACTGCTGTTGCATTTAAATAAATTAGAAATGTGAAAAGTAGACTTATATTTTGCACCTACACCCTAGAAGGGTGGGGCTATACAAACAAAGCCTGCCTACGCAGGCTAAAAAGCTTAGATGTACTTCTTTTAACTCGTAACTGCTAACTCTCGGATGAGTCTAAATCGGATTTTGTTCGTCGGTTGTTTGAGGTTCGTTGACGAGAGGATTGAGGACTACTTCACTACCAATTCCATCAAGTTTGCGTGGACGAATGGCAGGACGCGATCGCCTATAACCGGCTCTTTCTGCTTTTTGATGCTCATAATCAATTAGTCTGCCATAATAATCGTGCTCGCTTAAATTCATCGACAAGAAAATATGCTGGCGGATATTTCCGAAACCTTTGCGGTTAAAAAACTTCACCGCAGGTACATTTGTCGGATCGGTGTCTACCAACATGAACCGCGCTCCATCTTCAATCATACGAGCGACGACTTTATCAAATAGCTTATCAGCGACTCCCCGACGTTGAAATTTAGGACTAACTCCTAGCCACAGAATATAGCCGTAAGTCCAGGATGCTTTAATGATGATGGTTCCCAAAATAAATCCGGCTAGTTCCTCATCGATTTCTGCAACTAAACAGTATTCTGGATCTGTGTTGTAAAGTCCAATTACCTCCCATTCATCCCAAGTACGATATAAATACGGGTATAATTCGCTGGTAAATAACTTTTCCCCCAAGTGGTAAACTGGCGCAATGTCATCAATTCCTAATTCGCGGACATAAACCGCATCAAATTCATCAGAGTTCATATAAATAATTTAGCCCACGAAGGTGGGCTTCGTTCGTGTAGCCCCAGGCTTCCAGCCTGAGGGCTTTTATAAGGTTACTTCTTGAATGCTACCAACATTGAGTAGGGTGTTGTCTATATTAGAAGTAGGATTTGCCGCAGATATGATATCAGTAGAAGTTTGTGGGCGATCGCATCGAATCGCAAATTGACAATATTCACAAGCTTTCTTCCCTTCTGCTACTTGGGGAAATTGTTCTCCCTGTTGATAACCTTCTAACCAATTAGTTAACTTGCTTAATAGCTGATTCAGCTTCTTTCCGGTTTGTTCGTGTGCGACACTATTGTAACTAAACTTAATACTTTGCGGTTTGCCTTCAGATTGGACAAACCAGTAAGTCATAGAAATATTTTCTGGTGGATATTCGCTAGTTTCAGCCAACACATACAGATAAAGACGTGTTTGCCAATTTTTTTCTAAGTTGCGTTTATTTGGCGGTTTGGGAGAAGTTTTCCAATCGAGAATTTGCGCTTGCAGGTTATCTGCAATCAATAAATCATATATAACTGTGAGCAGATAATCTTGAACTTGCAAAGTGCGGTAATGTTCGCTGTCGCGGAAAGTTTCGCTATTGGCAGAAGTTAAAATTTCCGGTGCTGCATTCACAAAAGCTGTCATCCAGCTTTGTAGTTGGCTGTCTTCTTGGAGAAAACTATCAATTGGCAAACCCATTGTTTGCTGCTGCATTAGTCGGTGAAAGCGACTACCTAGAGTTTGCCCTTCTTGATATTCTGGATTTAAGGGAGAATTTAATTGTTGTAAATAGGTGTGTTGAAACTGACGGGGACAACGTTCTAGTAAGTTGAGTTGTCCTTGAGAAAGTCGCATTAGTTGAGTTTGAGTTGAAAGCATGATTTTATTTTAGGGGATTGGCAATCACCTTTGCGCTCCAATCCTTAATCTCATTCCTCATGCACCTACCCTAGAAGGGTAGGGCTATACGTACAAAGCAGGCACACGCAGGCTTAAAAGCTTGCTATTCCGTAGTCCGCCTAATCGCGGACTTTGTTATTATAGCCCCAGGCTTATAGCCTGCGGGCATTTTGGCGTTCTGGAACAATGCCAAGAACAAAAAATAAAAGGTAAAAGGTAAAGAACAAATTCCGTCCATTCTTTCGCCTTTTACCTTTTTATGTACCTGATGCTTATTTAATGTTAGCCTTTGTGTCTCGCACTGCGGCAAAGAAAAATAATCCGGTGAGGGGAATGCTTAATGCGAGAATGATTGCAGTTGTTTGCACACCTAAATCGGGTTGTCCGGAAGTAAGTTCAAAAACTGAACCGACTCCAGCGATCGCACTTACACAACAACCTGCTAAAAACAGTCCGCTTTTTGGAGTCATCATCATACTTTACGCTACCT
Organism: Nostocales cyanobacterium PMM_0069; assembly: GCA_949127635.1. Classification (GTDB taxonomy): domain Bacteria; phylum Cyanobacteriota; class Cyanobacteriia; order Cyanobacteriales; family Nostocaceae; genus Hassallia. The sequence continues at coordinate 3,436 of CASBQA010000361.1, forward strand.
TATACTACTGGTTTCACAGCTTGATAAGAGAAGCCATGCTTGGATAACTCCTCATTCAACGTCAGAGAATTTTCTACCCTATCTACAAACAATACACCATTGAGGTGATCCATCTCGTGCTGAATGCAGCGTCCGAGTAGATCGCTTGCTTTTAATGTCCGGGGGCGCCCATTCTCATCTTTGTATGCAACTTCTACAACTTCTGGACGTTTGACATCTATATATACGTTGGGAATGCTCAAACATCCTTCTTGAGCAACAATAATATCACGACTTACCTGTTTTATTGTTGGGTTAATTAAAATTAGTGGCGGATTAGCTGCATTCTCTGGTTCGCAGTCGATGACAATTAATTGCTTGTTAATTGCAACTTGGGGTGCAGCCAAACCAATGCCATCTTTGCTGTACATAGTTTGCAGCATTTCGCGGATCAGTTGGCGAAGTTCGTCATCTACTTTGGCAATGCGCTTCGCTGGTTGACGCAGAACGCGATCGCCTAAATAGTGAAGTGACAAAGGCGGATTTTTTAACTTTTTTTTCTCAACAGAAATGCAACTTGAAGGCATGTTTCTAATTCGGCTAGATTGAACAATAGTGCTACTACTTCAATTCTATCAATCGGAGCCTGATAGCCAGTGAGGATTTCCCAACCAGATGAAGGGATAAATGTTTGTAAGATTTATGGTATCTATCTAATGGGTACAAAGTTTTATTTTTCAACTCCACCACTGTTGAGGTCGAGTTTATGGGAAATTTTCATAAATGAATCAAAAGCGTCTCTCGACCGGAATACGAGGTTTTGACGAAGTTCTTCATGGTGGTTTTATCCCCGGTCGAGCTTATTTGGTGCGCGGTGGTCCTGGTTCTGGTAAAACTACACTGGGACTGCATTTTCTCTCAGTGGGTGTAGCTAACGATGAACCGAGTATGTATATAACTTTCGGTGAACCCGCAGAACAAATCAAAAGTAATGGTGCGGCAATTGGTTTCAACACCGAAGCGATGCACTTTTTGGATCTTAGCCCATCTGCGGAATTTTTCACCCAAATGGAAACTTATGATATTTTCTCACCAGCTGAGGTAGAACGAGAACCAACGACTCAAAAATTAATCGAGTCTCTGGATAGGATTAAACCCCAGCGAGTGTTTCTGGATGCAATCACGCAGTTTCGCTACATGTCTACTGACGCTTTCCAGTTTCGCAAACAAGTGCTGTCATTTATGCGGTATTTGTTAGAAGGTGGTGCGACGGTAATTTTCACTTCTGAAGCGAGTAGAACTGCTCCCGACGAAGATTTACAATTTATGAGCGATGGTGTGATTCACCTGCATAATTCTAGCAAAGGCAGGACGCTGCAAGTTACTAAGTTTCGCGGTTCTGACTTTCGCAGTGGTTTTCATGCGGTGCGCTTAACCGATAAAGGAATGCAACTTTTTCCCCGTCTGGAACCAGAAAATTACAAACGCGAATATACTAATCAGACCATTGCTTCTGGTGTTCCAGAATTAGATCAACTGCTGCACGGTGGTTTAGAACGCGGGACGGTGACAATTTTAACTGGTCCTACTGGTGTGGGTAAAACTACCATCGGACTTCAGTTTATGAAAGAAGCCGCAGGAAGAGGAGAGCGATCGGTAGTTTACACTTTTGAGGAAACCGAAGAAACTTTGGTGGCTCGTTCCGAAGGCGTTAATATTCCAGTTCAGGCTATGATTAAATTCGGCACGCTGTCAGTTGTGCCAGTCGATCCACTGCACTTGAGTGCCGATGAATTCGCTAGTTTGGTGCGTGAAGAGGTAGAAGAAAGAAGAGCCAGGATTGTCATGGTTGACAGCATTGCTGGTTATAAATTGGCGATGCGCGGTGACAATTTAATTACCAATTTGCACGCTTTATGCAAATATTTGCAGAATATGGGTGTGACGGTGATTATTGTTAACGAGATAGAATACATCACTGGTGAATTTAGAGCAACTGATATTGGGATCAGCTACATTGCAGATAATATCATTTTCCTGCGCTATTTAGAAATTAAAGGAGAAATGCGGAAAGCGATCGGGGTTTTAAAGAAACGCTTGTCTGACTTTGAAAAAACTTTACGAGAAATTGAGCTAACTCGTTACGGTATTAGAGTAGGTAAACCACTCAGCAAACTTAGAAAAATTCTCAGCGGCACTCCCGAATGGACGGATGATTATGATGGGGACAAGTGAGCGAAAAACGCCTGATTTTAACCGTAGATAGCAACAGCCACAATCTGGAATTACTTAACCAATTTTTAACTAAACAAGGATATCAAACCATCGGTGTTAGTAGCTTAGAAGAATTAGATCGCCAATTAAGCGAATTATCGGAAATTAAGTTAGTTATGCTAGATATTGCCGGTTTTGATCGTACTATCTGGGAACGCTGCGAACAACTGCAAAATCAACAAATTCCCTTTTTGGTTATCTCGCCTAAACAAAGCGCTACAATTCAACTCCAAAGCCTTGCTCACGGTGCGAGGAGTATGCTAGTTAAACCGCTTGTTATGCGTCAATTATTAGCGTTGATTAAAAGCCTGTTGGGAGATTAAATATGTGCAAGATTTTGCTACTTCTAGAACATAAAGAAAATCGTCGCTTACTATCGGAGTGGTTGGAAACACGTTACGAAGTATTTTCACCTGATTTTGGTGATGATTTGCCCAGCTTGCCACAATCTTTTGATTTATGCATTTTAAGCGGTAGAGCATTGGATCGATACAGTCATTGGTTACAAACAACTAAAAAAGCTCAAGAACCATTATTTTTACCTTTTCTATTAGTTACATCCCGTCGAGATGTAGGGATGGTAACTCGTCATTTATGGCGTACTATTGATGAGTTGATTATCACTCCTATCGAAAAGGTAGAATTGCAAGCGCGGGTAGAAATGCTGTTTCAAAGACGACAATTGTCTTTAAAGTTAAAAATTGCTAATGAGAATCTGCAAGAAATCAACGAAATCAAAACCCGCTTTATCTCAATTGCTTCTCATGAAATTCGCAATCCACTACATACAATTTCAGCTTTTGCACAAATACTCCACCGTTCTAGCGAGAAATTAGCTGAAGAAAAAAAACAAGAGTTTTACAATAAAATTCAACTTTATGTCAAAAATATTACAAATCTTTTAGATGATATCTTATTCTTGTCGAAAGGAGAATTAGGAAAGAAAAAAATCAATTTAGCTACAAGTAATTTAAATAATTTTTGCGACCAAGTTATTCAAGAGACTCAAATTATTAGTGATAATAAGATTAACTTTTTTTGTCAAGATAAATATATAAATGCTTGTATTGATGAAAAGCTGTTACGACATATTCTTACTAACTTGCTGACAAATGCAATTAAGTATTCACCTCAAGGTAGTCCAATTGATTTGGAATTAATCTCTAATGAAGAAGAGGTAATTTTTCAGATTAAAGATAAAGGTATTGGCATTACTCCAGAAGACCAACAACATCTGTTTGAGTCATTTTATCGTGCCAGTAATGTGGGAAACATTGCCGGTACTGGTTTGGGATTAGCGATCGCCAAGCAGTGTGTTGACTTACATGATGGTAAAATTGCTGTCAACAGTGAAGTTGGGGTAGGAACTACTTTTACTGTTACATTGCCTATTGGTAATATGCCAAGACTTGAAGACAGCCTTGATGAATCAAATTCGCTGTAAATCAACAATATACACGATGTAGCAATGATTGCACTCACCAACAAACTTTGGTCATCAATGTTAGAGCATTAAGCCTTAAGATTAGAACATTAAGCCTTAAGGTTAGAGCATTAAGCCTTAAGATTAGAGCATTAAGCCTTAAGGTTAGAGCATTTGGTTGGGGTTTGAATCAAGAGTCCAATTGACCCCTACACCCTACACCCTACACCCTACACCCTGTTTATATCGCTCTAGGTTGTAACAAAGATTACTAAAATATGCGCTAACATCCGATAACCTAGTTAATGCCATAATGTAATTCAGGCTACATAAAAATGCGCCTAGAGCAGTTGCAAGCCTTTCTAGCGATCGCAGAAACTGGCAGCTTTCAACAAGCAGCGAGAAAATGTGGTGTCACTCAATCAACTATTAGTCGCCAAATTCAAGCACTAGAAGCAGATTTGGGCTTAGAATTGTTTCACAGAACAGGACAAACAAAACTGACTTTGGGGGGTGAACGGGTGCTACCCCGTGCGCGTAAAATTTGCTTAGAGTGGCAAACTGTCAGTCAAGAGTTAGCAGATTTAGTCGCAGGAAAGCAGTCAGAACTTTGTATCGCTGTGATTCACTCGCTGTGTGCTTATTATCTACCACCAATTCTGCAAAAATTTTGTCATGAATATCCAAAAGTGCAATTGCGAGTGACATCATTGGGAAGCGATCGCGCTTTAAAAGTTCTCAAAGATGGATTAGTAGATTTGGCAATTGTGATGAATAACCGTTTTCTCACCACTGGTGGAGAAATGGTGGTAGAAACGCTATTTGATGAACCTATAGAATTACTCTGTTGTGCCAATCATCCCCTAGCGCAACACGATTGCGTTCCTTGGGCAGAAATAACTCGTTATCCCCAAGTAGTTTTTAAAGATGGTTATGGGATGCAACGCTTAGTGCAAGATAAATTTGAGCGTTTAGAAGCCAAACTTCAAGCACCTTTAGAGGTAAATACTTTAGATGCTTTCCGGGGAGTCGTACGGCAAGGAGAACTAATAGCTTTGCTGCCTCACTCTGCATTAGTTGAAGCACGTTTTGACCCTACTCTTGCAGTTCGTCCCTTAGCGTGCAATATTAACACTAATTTGTCAGATAATTCTAGTCTAACTCGTCGGGTTGTCATGGTAACAACAGGCGATCGCCTGCTAATTCCACCCATCCAATATTTTTGGCAATTGGTACAGGAAAATATACCACAACAGTTTGATTCTTTAAAGCGATCGGCTTCTTAATTGGAGCGTTGTTGGTTGTTGGTTGATAGTTGATACTATCAACTGTGGGAGGGGCAAGTTTTCCTTGTTTAAAAATTGTTTTTGTTGCTTTTCTAGTGTCACAATCGTCGCTTTAATAGGGTAAAAGCGAGCTAACTTATCTTGTTCAATATCAGTATTACAACGATGGCAATATTGCCTGCTATCTACACTCAGTAAATATCCTAAATCCGCCAAAACACGCTTTGAATTATCAATTCCACCTCATCATGATTCCCACATTCAAAATAAATGATTGATAACCACAAAGGCGGCACTGATTTTTCAAGCGCCGCCCAAAATATGCTAGCTACGATTTCCTAACACCTAAATGTCGATAGTGGTGTTATTGTCCTTTGTAGGAAGATTCTGTCCGTTTTGATCTTGCGCCCCAGTATCTTGATTAGGCGCACCTGAAGATATAATTGGGAACTTGATAGTGCTATCAGTCTTCGATGACACCTGAAAAGCTAGGATGTATGCTGCGGCGGATACTGGAACGTTAGGAAACAATCCAGTGACGTAAAGGTCAATGTTGATTTTACCACTGGTTTTAGTCGATTGGCTTAACTCGTTAAATACTTGCGTTAACTCTTGCTTGTGGTGGGAAGCATTTGCCCCAAGACCAATCCAACTCCAGAAGCCGCTGACACCAGCAGAAAAACCGTAGGATTTTTTCATCTCTTGAAAGGTTCTCGACGTTTCAAGTGTTATAGTCGAGAAGCGCATTGATCCACTGACACGCGCGTATGCACCAAGCCCGGATACACTCGCGCCAACGCCCTGAATCTTACCCTTTGCTTCCTGGACACTCCATGACGTTCCTTCTGCTGCTACTGTTAATAGTTCTGCTGCTGGAACTTTTTCAAGGTATAGCGTTGGAGTCAAAATGAAATTTGTTAGCTCTAACTCCTTTACGCTTTCATGGCTAAGTTGCGTTGTCATAAAATTTCTCCAATGTTTCTAATTGTTGCTATTATTTGGGGCTATGCTTTTTCTGCCCACATCTTTATTTATGACTTAGCCAATGTATTTATCGCAGTACCCTCCAGGGTACTTTTTTGTATTAACAGGACTTTGTTGGTTGATAGTTGTTAGTTGTTGATTGTTAGTTATTTATTTATTTATTTATTCTTTCCCACTATCTACTAACCACTATCCACTACCCACTACCCATTAACTATATGAGCAATATATTCAGAGAATTACTAAAAAAAGTAGGCAGCGGGAACCACACAGGAGAAAATTTAACGCGTGCTGAAGCAGATAAAGCAACCAAAATGATGCTGTTGGGTGAAGCGACACCAGCGCAAATCGGCGCCTTTTTAATTGCCCACCGCATCAAACGTCCCACGGGAGAAGAGTTAGCGGGAATGTTGGATGCTTACGAAGAATTAGGACCCAAACTGCAAAATATTAACTCTGCGCGTCCAGTGATAGTTTTAGGCATACCTTATGATGGCAGAACCCGCACGGCACCCATCAGCCCTATCACGGCTTTACTGTTGGCTTCTGCGGGGCAATTTGTGGTGATGCATGGTGGCGATCGCTTGCCGACAAAATACGGTATACCTTTAGTAGAAGTTTGGCAGAAGTTAGGAGTTGATTGGACTAAACTGACACTAGAAAAACAACAGCAAGTATTTGAAAAAACAGGCATTGGCTTTATTTATACGCCTCGGCATTTTCCCTTAACTAATAGTATTTGGGAGTACCGCGACCAACTAGGCAAGCGTCCACCTTTTGCGACAATGGAGTTAATTTGGTGTCCTTATGCTGGCGATGCTCATATTATTTCTGGGTATGTTCATCCTCCCACAGAAGGAATGTTTCAACAAGCTTTGACGCTGCGGGGAGTAAGCAAATTTACATTAATAAAGGGATTAGAAGGTAGTTGCGATTTACCACGCGATCGCACTGCAATCATCGGTTTATCTGCACCTGAAGCACCGCAACAAGAAGGATTAACAGCGATAGAAAGGTTACTTCTCGCTCCGCGTGATTACAACTTTACTACCAAGAATGTCCCCCTAGAAACTACCGAACAACTAATAGCGGATATGCAAAGCGTGTTAAGTGGAAAACCTTCCGAACTGATGCAAACAGCCCTATGGAATGGCGGATTTTATCTATGGCGCAGTGGTATTTGTTCAGATATGGAAGCGGGTATAATTAAGGCGGAAGAATTATTTAGTAATGGCGCAGTAGCGGCAAAACTTCAAGAACTAATGTAAAGACGTTCCGGCGGAACGTCTCTACGATGGTAGGTAGGTTTTTATTACTATTTAACATCGCAACGGCTTTATTGCTGTTGTGTTGGTTCGGAATTATCTTGAGCGTCAACTTTTTTAGTATTACCTGCTTTCACCCAACCTTCTTTATCGCTACCTTCAACACGAATTTTTTGCCAGACTTTATCTTCGCTTTCTTCTACAACGACAATTTTTTGATTAAAACCAACTCCACCAATACGTTCAGCATCCTGTTTTGCTTCTGCTCGCAAAATCAAGCCTTGAGACCAACTAACACGGGCAGGGTAAGCTCCCGGTGGTAATGGCTTTGTTGATTCAGTAGCATCCGGTGATAAAGTGGGAGTGGCGTTTGGTTTGGGAGTTTGGGCTTTAACAGGGATAGGGGTGAGTACGGGTGATGCTCCTGGAGTTTTGGGAGCTTGTGCTTTTATCTCAGGTGAATCATTCGCAAAAATCGGTTTAGTCGGAGGTACGGCAGTTCGATTCATCATATACAGCGCTGTTCCGGCACCACCACCGATTAAAACAACGATCGCCAAGAAAATCCCAAGTATATACTTCAGTACGTTAGAAATTATCATACCTTACCAGCAATAGTCTAAGTCAATAGTCCAAAGTCAATCGTCTAAAGTCAAGAGTCTAAAGTCAATAGTCCAAAGTCTAAATATTCACTCTTGACTAATGACTCTTGACTCTTGACTAACTTATTATTGCAGTTGTCGTTGAATGCGATCGCTCAAAGGATTGTGTTTCGATGCCAAACGTGCTCTACCCGATGCTGCCCATTCTTGCAGTTTCTGAATTTGCTCCACAGCGGTTCGCGCTAGGGGTATAATCTGACTGGCTGCTTCTAAAATGTCGTCAGTCACAAAGTCGCGGTTTTGGCTAAACCCGATATGCATCGCTTCAATTAAAGTTTGCTCAATCTCCGCACCAGAAAAATCGGGCGTTTCATAAGCTAGCCTCTCTATTTCATAACTTTTCAAGTTATGTGGGCGTAGTCGGGATAAATGAACGTTAAAAATCGCTTTTCTTTCTTCTTGACTGGGTAAACCAACAAAGAAAATCTCATCAAATCGACCTTTTCGCAGCATTTCTGGTGGTAGCGCTTGAATGTCATTCGCGGTAGAGACAACAAACACGGGTGAGGTTTTCTCGGCTAACCAAGTAATAAATGTGCCAAATACGCGGCTAGTGGTTCCCGCATCACCTCTGCTACCAAGCCCGGAAAAGGCTTTGTCTATTTCATCTATCCATAAAATGCAAGGCGCGAGAGCCTCAGCAACTTGTATCATTTGGCGAGTGCGGGATTCAGATTCACCCACCAAACCACCAAATAAGCGTCCGACATCCAGACGTAGTAAAGGTAAATGCCAATGATGAGCGATCGCTTTTGCTGTTAAAGATTTACCAGTTCCCTGTATTCCCACCAACATTAACCCCCGGGGATG
>CASBQA010000362.1 GCA_949127635.1 Nostocales cyanobacterium PMM_0069
TCCCTGCTCCCTTGTCCCTGCTCCCTTGTCCCCCTGTTCCCATTCCCAAAGAGGTATTTATGGCAGGTAAATTAGATTCTAAAGTAGCAATTATCACCGGAGCATCATCAGGTATTGGTGAAGCCACAGCGATCGCACTTTCCGCAGAAGGGGCAAAAGTGGCGATCGCCGCGAGACGTGGAGTTCTCTTAGATCAATTAGCACAACGCATTGAAGCTAGTGGTGGCGAGGCTTTGCCAATTGTTGCCGATTTGACTGACGAAACTCAAGCGAAGAATTTGGTGCAAAAGGTACATGCTCACTATGGTTGCGTAGATATACTGATAAATAATGCAGGCTTGGCATTAGCTGGTGACATTGATGGTGCGGATACCTCAGATTGGCGGCGGATGATAGACATTAACCTTTTGGGAGTGCTTTATGTCACTCATGCTACTATACCAATATTTAAAGCGCAAGGAGTCGGGCATATCGTCAACATCTCCTCAGTGGCGGGTAGGACAGCGCGAGCGGGCATCGGCATCTATAATTTGACAAAATGGGGTATCAACGGTTTCTCAGAAGCATTACGCCAGGAAGTGTATAAAAATAACATACGAGTGACGATTGTTGAGCCTGGGATGGTAGACACAGAAATAGACACTCACATAACTGATGCGATCGCTAAAAAGCGTACCATAGAAAGGCGCAACTCTATCACACCATTACAAAGCGAAGATGTTGCAGGGGCGATCGTTTATGCTGTTACGCAACCGCAACGCGTTAACGTTAATGAAATCCTCATTCGACCAACTGAACAAGGATGGTAAGAGTCAATAGTCAATAGTCAATAGTCAAGAGTCAATAGTCAATAGTCAATAGTCAAGAGTCAAGAGTCAATAGTCAATAGTCAATAGTCAATAGTCAATAGTCAAGAGTCAATAGTCAATAGTCAAAAACCCGAATCCTGACTACAAAATTTTCCACAGTAGCATCTCAAGCAAGCAATGAATGAATACTTCCGTGCGAATATTGATGCAATGGCTGGCTATATTCCTGGTGAACAGCCTCAACCTAATAGCCAAATCATCAAACTCAACAGCAACGAAAACCCTTATCCTCCTTCACCGGCTGTGCTGGAAGTGCTGCGTAACTTTGATGCGGAATCGTTGCGACGCTATCCAAATCCTTTTGCACAGGAGTTTAGAAGCGCAGTAAGTGAAGCTTTGAAAGTTCCTGCTGATTGGATTATTGTCGGAAATGGCAGTGATGAAGTGTTAAATTTGGTGATTCGCGCTTGTGCAGAACCAGGACGCAAAGTAGTTTATCCTACGCCCACTTACGTATTATATAGTACGCTGACACAGATGCAATCAGCGGAAATTGTCGAAATTCCCTACACTGAAGACTACCGCTTACCTTTGGCAGAACTAATCAGGACTAATGGATGTGTAACATTTATTGCTTCTCCTAATAGCCCTTCGGGACATGTGGTTTCAACTTCGGAACTGCGGAAATTAGCAAGTAATTTATCTGGGGTTTTGGTGATTGACGAAGCTTATGTAGATTTTGCACAGGAGAATGCACTCTCGTTGGTGCAAGAATTTGAGAATGTCATCGCAATTCGCACACTTTCTAAAGGATACTCGCTAGCAGGATTGCGCTTGGGTTTTGCGATCGCAAATCCGCAGTTGCTGAGTGGATTGTATAAGGTGAAGGATAGCTATAATATTGATGCGATCGCCTGTAAAATTGGCGCAGCAGCCATGAGCGATCAAGCTTATAAAAATGGTTGTGCAGAAAAAGTGAAGCGATCGCGCACAAAGTTAGCAGCAGACTTGAGAAAGTTGAATTTTCAAGTATGGGATTCTCAAGCTAACTTTTTGCTGGTACAGCCAAAAGAAAAAAATGCCGAATATCTTTATCAAAGCTTGAAGTCAAAGGGAATTTTGGTACGTTATTTTCCCCAGCCTGGAATTAATGATAAATTACGGATTACTGTGGGTACTGATGAGCAAAATCAAGTTTTGGTGAAGACGTTGAATAATTTGATGAAGTAGGCGATCGCGCTCACTTGCACCACTAAACTAAGGATATAAAGCTATTCAAAATAAGAGTCCGCTGTGTTGATCTCAAAAATTTACTCGAAAGGTATAAATAAGCTAATGAAGAAACAATTGATAATGGGATTAACTTTGGCTGCCATAGCTACAGGGGCTGTAATGACAGCAATTCAACCAGCAGTGGCAGGTTATAGATGGGTAACTGCAAGAAATGGTTATGTACCTCCGCGTGCTGTAGTGGGGGGGTTCGATGGTGAAAATTTATATGTTTGCTCAATCGGTGTAGGTATTGGGAAGTTAGTTCCAAAACAGAAAAAATGCTATGTGCCTTACAATGGAAACGAAACCGGATACAGTAAGTATAAAGTACTCGTTGTAGATAGTTTTCACTGGGCACCTCTGACAAGCGATCTCGATCTACCCCCAGGTGCCATAGGTGACGGAACAGATGGGAAAAAAGGTGGTGAACGAGTATATGTCTGTAATGCTGTAGTAGCAGGTAAATCGATACCTGGGAAATACACTGTTTCCCACAATGTCTGCTACGTACCCTATCAAGGGAAGGAGATTGAAGTTAAAACCTTTAATGTGTTAATTTCACCCTAACAAATAGGCGATCGTTTTAGCTGATCTGAAAAATGCTAAAACCACTCTCTGAGTGAATTTCACTCTTGCGATCGCCTGATTTAAACTCCCAGAAAAATGTTGTCAGGAGTTCTTTAAATAAGCGGTCATGATCTATCATTTTTATTTTACTGTACTTCTATTAATTCCACATTAAATACTTCTGCAAAACATTTTGCCACACAAGAGCGTACTTCTTGACAAGTTATATCAGGAATGAATTGAGCTAAACTGCCTACAGATTTATCAGCAATACCGCAAGGTACAATCCGCTCAAAGCCTGTCATATCAGGACAAACGTTTAATGCAAAGCCGTGCATAGTAATCCAACGACTCACTTTAATGCCAATGGCGGCTACTTTGCGTCCTTCTAACCAAACACCAGTGAAACCGGGAATGCGATCGCCCTGTAATCCATAAACTGCCAGTACGCGAATTAATACGGATTCAAGTTGTCGCAAATACCAGTGCAAGTCTTTGCAATAACGTTGCAGATTTAAAATTGGATACCCGACCAATTGACCGGGACAATGATAAGTAACTTCGCCGCCTCTTTCGATTCGATGCACATCGTAGGGGCTTTTGTCAATATCAAACTTGAGAAATTCTGTGGTGGCTCCCTGTCCTAAGGTGTAGACGGGTGGATGCTCCAGCAAGATTAACACGTCATCAAGATTCGGGTTTGATATGCGTTCATTTAAAAGCGATCGCTGCCAAACTAAAGCATCTGAGTATGGCATCAATGCTTGGTTATATACCAAACAACGGTTATATGGCTGAGGATTACTACGGATCATTCCCACAATTAACTAATATAACAAATAAAAAGTGTTTAAAAGCACAATGTAAAGTCAATAAATGTCAAGCTTTGCAAAGGATTTTAAAGGAAAGTCAAGGGTTTCCACTTTAGAAAATACAAAGTGCTAGCTTGAATATATAACCTCAATGGTGTTCGGAGGAATTCTCTGCAATAATCATCACGCCACGAAAAAAAAGAACAAATGCACGATTGTGATAGAGTCGGCAAAAATATGTTCATAAAATATTCTGGCGTCAGTGATAAACCTTACTCTCATTTCCTTGCAAACAAACCAAATACAATAAATATCAAACATTGAGCGGGAGATATCAAATGAAGCTTGTCATCCACGGCAAAAATATTGAAATCACCGATGGAATTCGGGAATATGTGCATCAAAAGATTGAAAAGGCAGCAAGTCATTTTCAAAACATAACAAACGAAGTGGATGTTCACCTTAGTGTTGCTCGCAATCCCCGAAATAATACTAGACAATCGGCTGAAGTGACTATTTATGCAAATGGTAGCGTCATCCGTGCCGAGGAAAGCAGCGAAAATTTGTACGCAAGTATTGATTTAGTGGCAGATAAAATTGCCCGTCAACTGCGAAAATACAAAGAACGACGTCAAGATCAGAAAACTAATGCTGAAATAACGATAGAAGGAGTAGTGCAACCAGAGGTAGTTACAGATTTAATAGGCGATCGCACTCCGGAATTACCCAGCGAAGTTGTTCGGACTAAATATTTTTCCATGCCACCAATGACAGTTGCTGAAGCTTTAGAACAATTGCAACTGGTGGGACACGACTTTTATATGTTCCACAATAGCGAAACCGACGAAATTAATGTAATTTACGAACGCAATCACGGTGGTTATGGTGTGATTCATCCCCGCAATAATAACGGACACACCAACGGTAAAAACGGTAAGGGAAATCATAACAATATTACCATGCCGGAAAAATCACACTCCCCTAAGTCGTAAATAAGTCGTAAAGTTGCAGTTAGCGCTGTCTTTGCTCTCGGCGCTAACTACAGATATCATATCGTGTCCGGTTAATAACACTAATAAAAACATCGCAACTCTGGTAAAGACGTTACAGTGGAACGTCTCTACAATATATGTAATTTAGCGGACATGATATAATTACGGTCAGTTTGGGAAACATCAAATTTTCCTTTTGCTGGCATTATTGCGAGAATTTGTTCATTGTTTAACAACTTTGAGACTTTTCAAACTACTATCTGCACAACCATTAATTATCCCACCCATTGCTAAAATCTGTTGTAAGTAGGCGATCGCATTTGCCGTAATGATTTCTCCTGACATCAAAACCGGAATTCCTGGGGGATAAGGGCAGAGAATTTCTGCACAAATGCGTTCCCTACTTTCTTCTATGGGCAATGTTTCATTTTCAGCAAAAAAAGCTTCTCTAGGCGACATACGCGCAGAGTTGTCCACACTAATGAAATAATCCCACACAAGCTTGGGCAATTTCAAGTCTTTTTTATTTTTGTTAACTGACATCATCTTCGCAAGAGTCATGAAACCTTGCACCAATTGCTGAATATCCTCCGCAGTGTTACCCAAACTGATAATAAAGGTGAGATGTTGCAATGATGCAAATTCTGCTGTGATGCCTAGTTGATCGAGAATTTCCTCAGCTTCAAACCCAGTTAAACCCAAGCCAGAAACCGTCACAGTTAACCGCGTTTTATCTAAAATGAACCTCTCCCCAACCCCTCCCCTACGTTCGCGCAGCGTCTCGAAGAGAGGGGAGAGGCTAAGAATTCCCCCCTTCCCTAGTAGGGAAGGGGGGTTAGGGGGGGTTAGGTTTGTAGAACTAGGGGAGATTTCCAAAACTGATAATCCGGGAATTTGGCTGATGCGGGTTCTAGCTTCGTCTGCAAGTTGCAAGGTGCGAGACATTAACTCTTTGCCATGCAAAGCCATTTGCTGACGTGCTGCGTCTAAGGAAGCAAGAAGTATGTAACTAGGACTGGTAGATTGTACTAACTGCAAAGCTTTAGTTACACGGTTAATGTTTATCCTGTCGCCTTGAACGTGCAACATTGATGCTTGAGTCATTGCCCCAAGTGTTTTATGGATCGATTGTACGCTTAAATCTGCACCTGCGGCTAAAGCTGTGATGGGCAATTGGGGATGAAATGCGAAGTGTGCGCCGTGTGCTTCGTCTACCAGTAAAGGGATATTGTATTGATGGGTAATGCGAGCGATCGCCTCCACATCTCCACAAACGCCGTAATATGTAGGATAAACTATCATCACCGCTTTAGCATCGGGATGCTGTTCTATAGCGGATTGCACAGATGCAGGGGTGATACTGTGAGCAATATCTAAAATTGGGTCATATTCAGGATTAACAAAAATTGGCATCGCACCAGAAAGAATTAAACCTGCGATCGCAGAAGAATGCACATTTCGCGGCAAAATAATTTTATCACCCATGCCACAAGTAGCGAGAATTGCCGCCTCAATACCACACGTAGAGCCATTGACAAGAAACCATGTTTGTACAGCACCAAAAGCTTCAGCCGCTAATTGTTGCGCTTGCTGAATCACTCCTTCGGGTGCAAACAAATTATCTAACCCTGATAACTCAGTTAAATCAGCGCGAAATACAGCTTCACCAACTAAATCAGTTAAACGTGGTGAAATTCCTTTTCCTCCCTTGTGTCCTGGGGTGTAAAAAGCCGCGTGAGGACGTGCTGCATTGGCTCTTAAAGCATCTAATAAGGGTGTTTGGTTTTGATTGAGCATTTTTGAATAATATTAACCGCTGGGGAGATGTCGGCAGTATTGCTTGTCATCTAGGTTGGGAAAGTCGAATAATTTAATTAGACTTATCATGATTTATCCCACTGCTATATCTATACCCGAACCACAGATTCCCACCCCAGAAACGAATCCGCTACCGAGTCCCGCACCTAATCCCGCACCAACGATTCCCCAACCAATACCTGAGCCGATACCACAAACTGTACCCGCTCCGATTCCGCAGCCGGTTCCCAGTCCAATTCCCCAAACAATTCCTGAACCAGTTTAAAACTAATTCTTGGTAGTTTGTAAGATAGTGATTGGACTTTAATCCAAAATCCAAAATCTAAAATCCAAAATGCTAAGAGCCGGAATTGTTGGACTTCCCAACGTGGGAAAATCTACTTTGTTCAATGCCTTGGTGGAAAATGCCAAGGCTGAAGCTGCTAATTTCCCTTTTTGTACGAAAGACCCGAATGTCGGCATTGTTTCTGTGCCAGATGAACGTTTAAATGTTTTGGCAAAGATTTCGGTTGCTAAAAAGATTGTCCCGGCTCAGGTGGAATTTGTCGATATAGCCGGTTTGATTAAAGGTGCAAGTAAGGGTGAGGGCATGGGAAATCAATTTCTCTCCCACATTCGAGAAGTGGATGCGATCGTCCATGTGGTGCGGTGTTTTGAGGATGATGATATTATCCATGTTGCTGGTTCAGTAGATCCAGTGCGGGATATTGAAATCGTCAATTTAGAACTCGGTTTAGCTGATTTGTCCCAAATTGAACGTCGTATTGAACGCACTCGCAAATTAGCGCGTACTAACAAAGAAGGACAGTTAGAATTAGCACTCTTAGAAAATATAGCTGCAACCTTAAATGAAGGCAAATCAGTCCGTCAACTTACT
This sequence comes from Nostocales cyanobacterium PMM_0069, assembly GCA_949127635.1. Lineage (GTDB taxonomy): Bacteria > Cyanobacteriota > Cyanobacteriia > Cyanobacteriales > Nostocaceae > Hassallia. Next base: position 7,148 of record CASBQA010000362.1, read on the forward strand.
TTGACAGAAGAAGAAACCGAGATAATTAAAGGATTGGGATTACTCACAGGTAAACCGATTATTTATGCTGCTAATGTCTCGGAAGATGACTTGGCAACTGGTAATGATTTTGTGGAGAAAGTCCGCCAAATTGCCAGCCAAGAAAATGCTCAAGTAGTGGTGGTTTCCGCTCAAGTTGAATCAGAATTAATTGACTTACCAGAAGAAGATAAAGCTGATTTTCTCGCATCTTTAGGTGTAGAAGAAGGTGGTTTAAAATCTTTGATTCGTGCAACTTACGCGCTTTTGGGTTTAAGAACTTATTTCACCTCTGGGGAAAAAGAAACCCGTGCTTGGACAATTCATGCGGGAATGTCTGCACCTCAAGCTGCTGGTGTAATTCACACTGATTTTGAGCGGGGATTTATTCGCGCTGAAACTGTTGCTTACAATGATTTGGTGACAACTGGTTCGATGACTGCGGCAAAAGAAAAAGGATTAGTTAGAAGTGAGGGTAAAGAGTATATTGTGCAAGAAGGAGATGTGATGTTATTCCGATTTAATGTGTAGGAAGAGTCTTATAAATTAAATTTTTTGTTCAGACACTCCTAAAAAGGAGTGTTATTTTTTCGGAAATATTTTCTTATATTATTTTCGGTAAAAAGACGTTCCGGTGGAACGTCTCTACAACGCTTACAATGTTATTATCGCCTAAAATATAGGTTTATCAAATAGCAGCAAAGATAAAACAAAGTCAATTATAAAAATTGACACCCAAGTAGTCACAACTGCCGCTGTTGCCGATTCTCCTACTTGTTTTACTCCTCCTTTGGTAGTTAGTCCCCAACTACAACCGACGACAGCAATCATTGAACCAAAAAGAAATCCTTTCAGCATAATAATCACTAAATCTGACGGTTCTAAAAAACTTCTAACTGACTCTAAAAATGTTTCCGGCGCTATCTGGTAAAATTGGAAAGCGGCAAAAACTCCGCCAGCTATGCCGATAACTAAGGCAAAAATTGTTAATAACGGTACCATCAAACAGCAAGCAATGACTCTGGGAAGAACTAAATAATCAATTGGATCGGTTCTCAGCATATAAAGTGCATCAATTTGCTCTGTGACTCGCATTGCACCTATTTCTGCCGCAAAAGCAGAACCGACTTGTCCGGCAATGATACAACCTGTCAAAATGGGAGCTAATTCTCGGCAAAAGGCTAAAGCAAAAGCACCACCAATAGCATTTTCTGCACCAAATTGCACTAATTCTCTTGCCGTCTGGATGGTAAAAATCATCCCTGCAAAACCACTCACCAGCAAAACTGGAAACATAGAACCAGGTCCTGCTTTGACCATATGCTCCATAATATGACGGTTGTGCATTTTTCCTTGGAGTAAATGCAGCCAAACTTGACCAAAAAGCAGCATAGCTGCTCCAAAGCGTACAATCCACGATCGCTCTAATAGTTCTCTTGGTCGCAATTTCACTCTTATCTCATCCTACTTTCTCGCCTTGCGTACAGCCGGAGCGTATCTGTGTTGATTTGTGGAAACTTCCATTATCAACTTTTTCAATCTGAAACACTAACTACTCACGAGTATAGGAAAGTGTCGCGTGCAAAAGCATTTAAGTTCCAGCTAACTGACTGAGTAAGTAGACTCGACGAGTTTGTGCAACTGAAGTGACGGTTAGTTATAAGATATTCTAGTCAACTATTTTCTCAGGCGATCGCTTGGACAATCTAAATAACGCACTTTCAAGAAACATTTCTGTTTCTTTACATCCATTATGGGCGATCGCCCATAAACAGCTTTTATTACTCTTGTCAGATAAAATTTGAAACCCTATTTTCAGGTTAGTTCGCGCCTCATTCGGATTTTGTAAGCGCAACAGGTAATCATAATCGTTAGGGCTTCATATTTCCATCCCTCTTTGGGGAGATGTTTTTGGATATAAATTTATACCAATTAAGTCTAGAGATAGATTTATGGATCTTAAAAAATTTGGTAACTTCTTTTTAAGAAACAGTTTTCTTTTCTTGTAAAAACTTACTCAAGCATTTCTCACACAA
>CASBQA010000363.1 GCA_949127635.1 Nostocales cyanobacterium PMM_0069
CCCCCTCTCCCCAAATGTCTCAAGTCACATCGGTAACGCAACTGGACGATGTGCAACCTTCAGACTGGGCAATTGGTGCTTTGCAATCTCTGATAGAACGCTATGGCTGCATTGCTGGATATTCAAATAGAACTGATCTAGGCAACACCGCTATCAATCGTTATGAATTTGCAGCTGGTTTAAACGTTTGTGTGGAGCAGATTAATAAATTAATAACTAACAATACAGCTAATGCTGTTAAAGATGAGGATTTAATCGCGTTGCAACGCTTGCAAACAGAGTTTCAATCAGAGTTAAAACAAGTTGAGCAGCGGGTAGACAATTTAGAAAGCCACGCAAGCGAAATACAAGCAAATCAGTTTTCGACGACAACGCGATTACTTGGGCAAGCTATATTTAGCCTCCAGGGAACGAATAGCGCTGATGTCGATTTGTTTCCTAGAGATAAAGTGCCAGAACGCAAGGCAAAAACGAATCTGACTTTTGCCAATAGCGTGCAACTAACCCTCGCGACTTCCTTTACAGGGAAAGATTTATTGCTAACTGGGCTGAGTTCGGGAAATTTAAATTCTTCTGCGTCTTCAGTATTTAACAATATGGGGCGGTTGGGTTTTGAGTCAAATACAAATAACGATTTATATATCAGTGACTTATCTTATCGATTTCCGCTTTCAGACAACTTAGGAATTATTATCGGTACGGTAGGTGTTAATCCTAGTAACACCTTTCGCGGTATTAATCCTTTAGAAGGGAATGGTGAGGGAGCAATTTCTTTATTCGGTCAGCGTAACCCGATTTTGGCAATTGGTAACGGTACTGGTGGTATTGGCTTTGACTGGCAAATAAGCGATCGCCTGAGTTTACAAGGCGTTTATAGTGCCGAAATTCCCAGTTTTCCCGGTGATATCCAAGTTGGCGGACTTTTTGGCGGCAGATATACCGCCGGTGCTCAACTAACTGTAGCACCCACCAATAACATCGATGTCGGGCTGCATTATCTTTTCTCCCACTCTCCCGATGGCTTACTAGGAACCGGTATCGGCGATGCTCAGTTAATTTCCCCTTTTGCACCTGCGACAGCTTTTGATACCCATGCTGTCGGCGCTACCGTCGCATGGCGCATTAATCCTAACTTTAACTTAGGGGGTTGGGGAGGCTGGACTCACTCAAATCCAGTCAATCTCTCTGGAAGCGTGGAAACTAAAAACTGGATGGTATTCGCTGCTTTTCCCAATTTACTGCGTTCCGGCAATTTGGGCGGCATTCTTGTCGGACAACCCCCGAAAATTACTTCTAGTTCTTTACCTGAAGGATTCAATTTTCCCAACTTTTCTGAAGGAGGTACAGCGGGTGGACGCGACGGCACATCACTGCACGTAGAACTTTTTTATCGCGCTCAACTCAATGACAATCTCTCTCTCACTCCGGGTATCTTTGTGATTTTGAATCCAGATCACAACACTGCTAACGATCCTTTGTTAATTTGGGCATTAAGAGCAACATTCCGGTTTTAAATTCCTACAGATGTAAATGTAAATAAATGCACTAATTGCATACGGGTGTAGTCAGTTTAATTTCATTTTCATCACGTAATTTACCGCAGATATTCCCCTGCTGGAAAAACATGCGTGATTTTTTTTTCATATTAATCAAGGAAGTTTTCAATGCAATTAAAATCGTCAGCAATTAAAACCAAATCCAACTCAAAGTTCCCTGAAATTGAAAATAAGGAAAAAAGTTTTTTCTTCCCCCTTTTCCCAATTATTACTAGCAGTATAGTCGCAGCCATTATCGGTTTCGGGGCAGAATCTGCTTCCGCTCAAATTACAATTCAAACTACTGGGACTTTATCAGGTACTATCCAACTTCCCAAATTTAATCCCAACTTCAACCGGGTGATTACTCGTGTAGATACAAATTCCAAGGGTACTTATTCCCGCCAAGGAGTACCTTTATATACCTCTAAATATGTGAAGGTAGAAACTCTTGCCAATGGCAGTCTGCACTACTTCGTTGACTTTAAGGGACTTCCAGTTGTCTCATTTGATGGCTTGCTGACTTCGCCAGCACTTTCAAGCGGTAACTTGACATCCTATAATTATCAAGGGAAATTGCCCGGAACCAAATTTGAAGCTGTAGTTCAAGATGAGTTTGGGTTAAAAAAAGCGCTTTACACTGGCATTGTCACCGATCCAAAAACGGGACAGCGGTATCAAGGTACTTTTAAAGTAACTGGACAAGGACCGCGATATAGCCAAAGCAATGGTAGTGCTACCCCTACAGTCTTTGATTTCAAGTCAGATATACCAGGTAAGCCAACCGTCACCTCTTTGAAAGTGACTAATGCACCTCTGATAAAGTTGTTTATCACTATTCCCGCAGGTACAACTCCCATCAATTCCCGTAGTGATGTTGGTGGTGGTACACCGATTGATGTTGGTGTTGGTACACCGATTGATGCTGGTGGTGGTACACCGATCGCTGTTGGTGGTGGTACACCGATTGATGCTGGTGGTGGTACACCGATCGCTGGTGGTGGTACACCGATTGATGTTGGTGGTGGTACACCGATTGCTGTTGGTGGTGGTACACCGATCGCTGCCGTTGATACACCAATTGATATTGGTGGTGTAACACCGATCGCTGCTGTTGGTGATATTGGTAGTGAGATTATATCGCCGATACAAAGCGCGATCGCAACTTCGTCAAATTCAACCAAGCCCTCTGCTGAACCCAATGTAGAATTCAGTAACGGTAATTCTTCCGCACTCAACCCTATAAGTCTTGCCTCAAATATTTGTTCGCCCAAAGATGTAAATTGCCCCACAAAACCATCTGCATCCAAGCAAACTATTGGTCCCCGCAGTCGAGTGCTGCTGCGTTAAGGTAATTGGGCATTAGACATAGGTGTGAAAATGTAGAGACGTAGCACAGAATAGTCTTTGAGCGGGTTTTGCATGTATACATACCTCAAAATAAAATTGACAGACTAATAGGTGTGAAAATATAGAGACGTAGCACTGCTACGTCTCTACAGGAGTTCTGGATAACGCATATTTAATTTTTACCAGATGTTTATTGGGTATTGTCCAAGTGAAATTCACAAAACTTGTTTTTCTTCACCTTTCCCC
>CASBQA010000364.1 GCA_949127635.1 Nostocales cyanobacterium PMM_0069
AAATTTGCTTATTCTATTCAGTGCTTGGCAACTCGCCTACACTGTAATTTATGTCTTCTACGATTCAAGTTTTACCAACGGAGGTTGTATACCTCATTACAGCCGGAGAGGTTATTGACTCTCTAGCTTCAGTGGTGCGGGAATTGATAGAAAATTCTCTAGATGCAGGTGCAACGCGGATTGTAGTTTCTGTATGGGCGCAGCAGTGGCGGGTGCGCGTAGCAGATAATGGTTGTGGAATGAATTTGGATGACTTACAACAAGCAGCATCGGCACACAGTACCAGTAAAATTCGCTCTTGTGCAGATTTGTGGCAAATTAACAGTTTAGGATTTCGGGGTGAGGCGTTACACAGTTTGACGACTTTGGCAGATTTAGAAATTTTAAGTCGTCCGGCAAATTCTTCAAGTGGTGGATTCAGGGTTGTGTATGGCTACGGCGGGGAATCTGTCGTAGTGGAAGCAGCAGCGATCGCACCTGGTACAATTGTCACAATATCCAATTTATTCGGAAATTGCCCAACTCGTCGTCAAGGTTTGCCAACATCAGCTATTCAAATGAAAGCAGTGCAAGCCTCAATTTATCAAATTGCCTTATGTCATCCTCATGTTACCTGGCAAGTTTGGCAAAATGACCGTGAATGGTTCACTCTTTCACCAGCTGCCACAACGGGAAAACTTTTACCGCAAATTTTACATCAAGTTAAACAAGGCGATTTACAAGAACTAAAATTAGAATTACCGAAACCTAATAAAGCCCTAAACTTAGTTATAGGATTGCCCGATCGCTGTCATCGTCATCGTCCAGATTGGGTGCGTGTAGCTATTAACGGACGCATGGTAAAATCGCCAGAATTAGAGCAAACGATTTTTACAGGGTTTCATAGAACATTACCACGCGATCGCTATCCAATCTGTTTTTTACATCTTGATATTTCCCCGGATCAAATCAACTGGAACCGCAATCCTGCAAAAACCGAAATTTACCTCAATGAATTAAGCTATTGGCAAGAACAAATATCCAGTGCCATTGAACAAGCACTTCGCATCGATTCTGTCAATATTAAAGAAGCAATTCACACAACACGAGTTAGTAAATTAATCAAAGCCGCAGAAGAAAAAGGCGGTTATCATGTAAAACGTCCTAATTCTGAAGAGGAAAATAAGCCGCTTAATTCTCTCAAAGCTGTTGCTCAAGTTAGCAACACTTATATAGTTGTCGAACATCCCGGTGGAATGTGGTTAGTAGAACAACATATTGCTCATGAGCGAGTTTTATATGAGCAATTATACGATAATTGGCAGCTTGTTCCCGTGGAACCTGCAATTATTTTATATCAATTGTCGCCAGCACAAGTTTCCCAACTACAACGCATCAATATAGATATTGAACCTTTTGGCGAACAACTTTGGGCAGTTCGTAACATACCTGCACTTTTACAGCAAAGAGACGATTGTGCTGAAGCTATTTTAGAACTTAGTTGGGGTGGCGATTTACAAACAGCGCAAGTAGCTGTAGCCTGTCGCAGCGCAATTCGCAACGGTACACCCCTAACTTTACCAGAAATGCAGACACTATTAGATGATTGGCAACGTACCCGCAACCCGCGTACCTGTCCCCACGGACGCCCGATTTATCTATCTTTGGAAGAATCAGACCTAGCGCGGTTTTTCCGACGTAATTGGGTAATTGGCAAGAGTCACGGAATTTGATTCTTAGTTCATCGAATTCTTGCTAGAGCGATAAATCGCTCACTACTAACGTATATTTTATATTTAATGAAACCTATTTACTTACTAGCCAAAGCCCTAACCGTTGACAGTTGACTATTGACCGTTGACTATTAACTCATTATTTATCATTAAAGGTGTCTTTGAGAACAGTGCGAGCCGCAAGATGATTGCGAGTAGAAGTCAAAATTTCAGCTTCGCGTTCTAAGCGATCTGCGGTGTCTTGCATTTCTAGCAATAACTGTTGCTCTGGGGCTACACCATAAAGGTTACTCGCTACCCAGTAAGATAATTCTATTGGCAAATCTGGTAAATCTTCAGGCAGTTCGATATTTTGGTCAGTCAACTTAGATGATAGCCGGATAACATCTCGCAGCAGTTGTTCTACATCTGTTGCTAAAGGTCGTAAATCTTTGCTTGGTGGTTGGTCTTCAATCCACTCTACTAAACCAACACGATATGGCTTTTCTCTGACATATTCTAGGACGCGAAATCTTTGCTGTCCTAAAGTTAGCATTTTCATGCGGTCATCTGGTAGCCGTTGATAATGAATGATTTCCGCACAGCAGCCAACATTTGCGATCGCTCCTTTTGCTTGATCGAACATCAAAACACCAAACCTGCGATCGCTCTCCAGAATCGTGTTCATCATGATTCTGTAGCGAAATTCAAAAATATGCAGTGGTAATGGTCTGGTAGGAAATAGAACTACTTCGGGTAACGGGAACAGAGGTAGTTCGCGAACCGCAATTTTAGAAGAAGATGTCATTGTTGCCTTAGTATAAGTTTAATCTTTAAAAGATATTATTTTTTGCTTTTCCCGTTTATTGCTTACATTCTATCATTTGTTTTCTAGCTAAATAAAAAGCCCTGAGACATATTTCTTCAGGGCTATGTAGATATTTATACTAAACAATGTTAGTTGTGAAGAGTCAACAGTCAAGGGTCAAGAGTCAAGGGTGCAAAAACACTTTGGACTTTGGACTCTTGACTTTTGACTTTTTGACTTTTGACTTTTGACTCAACCTAACCACTATCCATTTACAATTTGACTTCAATATCTACACCAGATGGCAAATCAAGTTTCATCAAAGCATCAATAGTTTTAGAAGAAGGCTGATAAATGTCAATAATGCGACGATGGGTGCGAGTTTCAAAGTGTTCCCGTGAGTCTTTATCGACGTGTGGCGATCGCAGTACGCAATATATCCTGCGTTTTGTTGGTAAAGGAATCGGTCCTATAGCTGTAGCGTTAGTCCGGTTAGCTGTGTCTACAATCTTCTCGCAAGATGTATCCAATAAGCGACGGTCAAAAGCCTGTAAGCGAATTCTAATTTTCTGCTGTTGTAGAGTAGCCATCTTTAATTGTCCAGGTTCAGATTTGAGATTAATTGAGGTCAGAGAAAGGAGCAGAGACGTATTATACCATCTCTGCTCCATATTTTGATTAAATTACAAAAGTGTTACTTCAGGATTTTAGATACGACACCCGCACCGATAGTGCGACCACCTTCACGAATAGCGAAGCGCATACCTTGTTCAATAGCGATCGCGTTGATTAATTCCACACTCATTTTAATGCGGTCTCCGGGCATTGTCATTTCTGCATCGCTACCATCATCGGCAGTGAATGCTGTAATTGTGCCGGTTACGTCTGTTGTCCGCACATAAAATTGAGGACGATAGCCAGGGAAAAATGGAGTCTTGCGACCACCTTCTTTTTCTGTCAGTATGTACACTTCACCTTCAAATTGGGTGTGGGGAGTAATCGAACCGGGTTTTGCTAGCACCATACCGCGTTCAATATCAGTCTTCTGAATACCCCGCAGTAGTACACCGGCGTTATCCCCAGCCATACCTTGGTCAAGACTCTTCTTGAACATCTCAATACCAGTTACGGTAGTGGCGCGAGTATCTCTGATACCCACTAGTTCGACGTTATCGCCGACTTTGACTATACCACGTTCAATCCGACCAGTGGCAACAGTACCGCGACCTGTGATGGAGAATACGTCTTCAATCGCCATCAAGAAAGGCTTATCGATATCTCGCTCCGGAGTGGGGATAAAGGAATCTACAGCGTCCATTAGCTCATAGATTTTATCTACCCACTCATTTTCACCCCGTTTGGTCTTAGGATTCTTGGTCATAGCTTCCAGAGCTTGCAGACCAGAACCTTTGATAATGGGGATGTCGTCACCAGGGAAATCGTAGCTGGTGAGCAGTTCTCTTAGTTCTAGTTCTACTAGTTCCAAGAGTTCTGGGTCATCCATCAAGTCTTCTTTGTTCAAGAAGACAACCAAGCTGGGTACACCCACCTGCTTTGCCAACAGAATGTGTTCGCGAGTTTGGGGCATTGGACCATCGGTAGCAGCTACTACGAGGATGCCTCCATCCATCTGTGCCGCACCGGTGATCATGTTCTTCACATAGTCAGCGTGTCCGGGACAGTCTACGTGGGCATAGTGACGATTTCCGGTTTCGTACTCAACGTGAGCGGTATTAATTGTAATACCCCGTGCCTTTTCTTCGGGTGCGTTATCGATTTGATCGTAACCCTTAGCCACGGCTTGACCGTTAGCTGCTAAGGTCATGGTGATAGCTGCCGTTAACGTAGTTTTACCGTGGTCAACGTGTCCAACAGTACCTATATTTATGTGGGGTTTATTCCTTTCAAACTTTGCGCGTGCCATTAATCCTCGTTTCCTTTATCTAATTAAGCGTTCCCTTTGCTTTTAGCGATGATTGCCTCAGCCACGTTGCGAGGCACTTCTTCGTAACGGCTAAACTCCATTGAGAAGATGCCCCGACCTTGGGTTTTAGACCGGATATCAGTAGCGTAGCCAAACATTTCTGCTAATGGTACTTTAGCAGTTACTTTGGCAATTCCCTGCTCAGATCCCATCCCCTCAATTTGCCCACGACGGGAATTGAGGTCGCCCATAACATCTCCAAGGTAGTTTTCGGGAACTTCTACCTCAACTTTCATCATAGGCTCTAACAGGACGGGTGAAGCTTTCATCACAGCCTCTTTCATCGCCATTGAGCCAGCGATCTTGAAAGCCATTTCCGACGAGTCTACATCGTGGTAAGAACCATGAACCAATGTTGCTTTCACATCAATTAATGGATATCCAGCGATAACACCGCTTTCACAGCTTTCTTTCATTCCCTGTTCGGCAGGTCCGATGTACTCTTTGGGTACGGTACCACCAACAATCTTGGAGACGAATTCAAAGCCAGTTCCTGGTTCTCCAGGTTCTAAATTGATCACAACGTGACCATATTGACCTTTACCACCACTCTGACGGATAAACTTGCCTTCTATTTCCTTGACAGCTTTACGGATCGTTTCGCGGTAAGCTACTTGCGGCGCACCCACATTCGCTTCTACCTTAAATTCTCGCAACATGCGGTCTACAAGAATTTCTAGGTGTAACTCTCCCATCCCTGCAATCACGGTTTGGTTGGTTTCCGGATCGACGCGGACACGGAAGGTGGGATCTTCTTCTGAGAGAGATTGGAGAGCTTTGGACAGCTTGTCCATGTCATTCTTGGTTTTGGGTTCAACCGCTACCGAGATGACAGGCTCAGGAATAAACAAAGATTCCAGAATTACTGGTGAACCTTCATCACATATAGTGTCACCTGTCAAGGTGTCTTTCAATCCTAGAGCTGCTCCCAAATCACCCGCTCGCAGTTCATCGACATCTTGTCGGTCATCTGCCTTCATCAGAACTAAGCGGGAAATCCGTTCTTTTTTATTCTTAGTAGCGTTGAGGACGTAGCTACCCTTTTTCAACACACCAGAATAAACGCGAACAAATGTGAGGCGCCCGTAAGGGTCAGCCATAATCTTGAATGCCAGAGCCGATAAGGGCTCGTTGTCATCAGCATGACGCTCAACGGTATCGCCATTCAGCAGTAAGCCTTGAATTGGCGGTACTTCGCTTGGTGCTGGTAGGTAATCTACAACCGCATCCAGCATCAACTGCACGCCTTTGTTTTTGAAGGCTGAACCACAAAGTACTGGGACAATTTTACCTGCAACTGTGCCTTTACGCAGTGCCGTACTGATTTCATCTGTTGTCAGTTCTTCGCCCTCGAAGTACTTGCTCATCAGATTGTCATCGGTTTCTGACACTGCTTCCACTAACTTGACGCGGTATTCTTGCGCCTTTGCTTGCATATCGGCGGGGATATCGGTGACTTCGATATCTGTTCCCTGGTCATTGTTGTACATATGTGCACGCATCTGCACTAAGTCAATAATGCCTTTAAAGTCGTTTTCGGCACCGATAGGCAGTTGAATGGCGATCGCATTTGCTCGCAGGCGATCGCGCATCTGGTCGTGAACTCGATAAAAGTTCGCCCCTGTGCGATCCATTTTGTTGATAAAGGCGATCCGAGGCACTTTGTAACGGTCTGCTTGCCGCCACACTGTCTCTGACTGCGGTTGCACGCCGCCCACTGAACAAAATACTGCAATTACACCATCCAACACCCGCATGGAACGTTCAACTTCAATTGTGAAGTCAACGTGACCCGGTGTATCAATGATGTTTATTTGATGATCTTTCCAACTGGTTGTAATCGCAGCAGCAGTGATGGTAATTCCCCGCTCCCGCTCTTGTTCCATCCAGTCTGTTACGGCTGTTCCTTCATGGACTTCGCCGATTTTGTGAATAATTCCAGAGTAAAACAATATTCTCTCTGTTGTTGTTGTCTTGCCCGCATCTATATGCGCCGCAATCCCAATATTGCGTACTCTCTCTAGTGGGATCGTACGTGCCACAGTTGCCTCCTAAGTTTTCGCCTCATGATATCTTGTATATTACACTTGGTTAAGTTTCTATACTTTTACGGAAAACCGCCTTTTTTTATAGAAATCCTCGATATATCGCTTTTTTGCTGGCGATATACCGGTTCTCTACGTAATTTAGACATTCTGCCACATCTGACAGATCAAAATGCCTTTTAGTAACGATAGTGAGCAAAAGCTTTGTTAGCTTCAGCCATCCGGTGCGTTTCTTCGCGCTTGCGAATAGCGTTTCCGGTTTCGTTGGCAGCATCCATTAATTCATTTGCCAGTCTGCTTGCCATTGTCCGTCCGGGTCTAGCTCTGGAAAACTGTACCAGCCAGCGCAATGCGAGGGTGGTACCCCGGTCGTTACGTACTTCCATCGGTACTTGGTAGGTTGCTCCACCAACCCGACGCGCTTTTACTTCTACTAAAGGCGTTGCATTTCGCACTGCTCTTTCAAAGGTTTCTAAGGCATTTGCACCAGTGCGTTCCTCAATTGTTTTCAACGCTTCATAAACAATCCTTGCGGCAAGTGATTTCTTGCCATGACGCATTATCCGTCGAATTATCATGCTAACAAGACGACTGTTATACACTGAGTCAGACGGAACTGGGCGCTTTTTAATAACACCACGACGAGACATACTTTACCCTTACTTCGGATTTGCTTTCTCAGACTATATGCGTTACATGCGATCGCAGCGACGCACTTTGAACTTAACTTGTTGCCCAAAACTTGCCACAACAAGGCGACAATATTATATACCTTAATCTCAAAATTAAGATGCTGCTGTCGCTAACAGCATTCTCAAAAATTCCTGCACGTACCGGATGTAAGTGGAAGCTTTACCAATTTAACTTGATTTCACTCAAAACGTGCTAGCATCTCTGATTGCTGCTGTTTTGTGAGCAAGCCTCCAGCAAAGGAGCATACCCTTGGGGAAGCTGCTTTACGTCTACATTAACGTTAACCGTTTTTTGGCGCCATACACTTGATGAAGCAATTAATCGCATAAAAAGCGATTAATTAACTATCATTTTATTTTTTCGCTGCTTTCGGACGTTTGGTTCCGTATTTGGAACGACCTTGTTTGCGGTCTTTGACTCCGGCTGTATCTAAGGTGCCACGAATAATGTGGTATCTCACGCCTGGTAAGTCCTTGACCCGACCCCCACGAATCATCACAACGGAGTGCTCTTGCAAGTTGTGACCAATTCCGGGAATGTAAGCTGTGACTTCAAATCCCGAAGTGAGTCGTACCCTTGCTACTTTGCGTAGAGCTGAGTTAGGTTTTTTCGGTGTAGTCGTGTATACCCTGGTACAAACGCCCCGCCGTTGAGGGCATTGCTTTAGAGCTGGGGACTTGGTTTTCTGACGCGCTTTTTCGCGTTCAGTTCGGATGAGCTGCTGTATAGTTGGCATGAGTTACAGCGCGTGAAGCTGCTTTAAGGTCTAAGTTTTCAACAAATCCCTATTATATCGTTTTCTAGGGGATTTGTGTCAAATGTTTGTTGATTAACAGTCAATAGTCAATGGTCAACAGTCAACAGTTATCGACTATCCACGCTCCCAGGCTCCCACTATCGACTAATCGATGGAAAAAGAATTGCCACAGCCACAGGTAGCGATCGCTCTTTGATTATAAAAGCGAAAACCACCACCCATGAGATCCTCAGAATAATCGAGTATTAAATCCTTGATGTAATTTAAGCTGGCAGAGTCTATCAGTATTTGGATGCCGTGAGAATGAATTAGGCGATCGTCATCTTTTACCGCTTCATCAAAAGACATATCATAAAACCACCCCGAACAACCACCGGCTTTCACTGCCAATCGAACGAAAATATTTGAGCGCAGCTGCTTTGATCTTAATCGTCTAATTTCGCTAGCGGCTGCTTGACTCAGTTCAATCATAGAATTTATTAATTTGAAAACCCCATCTTCATATTACAGATGGGGTTGTAAACTATAATCTAATTTATCCTCAAAGACGAATTATTTGCTTTTGACAGCGATCTTTGAGTTTTCATTATTAGTACGGGCGTAGTCGTCTTGATAGCGCACAATGTCATCTTCGCCTAAATATTCGCCATTTTGGACTTCAATCAACACCAAAGGAATGACACCAGGATTTTCTAGACGATGAGTTGTACATTGAGGTACATAGGTGGACTGATTATTGGTTAGTACCACTTCTAGCTCGCCACAAACTACCTTAGCTGTACCACAAACGACAATCCAGTGTTCGCTGCGGTGATGGTGCATTTGCAAGCTAAGGCGGTGTCCCGGCTTAACTTCAATACGCTTGATTTTGTATCCGCGCCCTTCTTCCAAAACCGTGAAAGAACCCCAAGGACGCAACTCGGTTGCAGCAACGCCTCTAGAAGTTACAGTTGGAGGTGTGGGCAGTGTGTTGATTTGTGTTGTTTCAGATAATTGAGCCATAGTTACCTCATTCGGAGACATTACAAATTACGTGTACTCTTTACCATTGATGAAAAAACATGGCGCAATATAGCAACCGTGAAAATAAGCAATTCAATTCACCTTTGCCAAAGATAGCAGAACCACTCTTTAGTGTGTAATCGGTAACTACTGAAATTTCTGTATCTACACCAAGTCTTCATTAAGTAAGAGGAAAGCTTTGACTAAGCTTTAAGAAAGATGAGTGGGGGAGTGGGGGCAGGGCTGTTTCATTCCCTAAAAGGCTCGCACTCTTCAAGGGTTCAGGAGATGAAAAATAAGCTTGGCATTTAATCTTAGGCATCAAAATGGTCAGCAATTCATGACTTTTGCCCTGATATTTATCGCCAATCATAGTTTGTCACAGTGAGAAAGTTGACAGCGTTATAACTTTCTGGTAATTTCTAGGAGTGCCGAAAACCAAGGCGACAAAATATCTGGTTTGTAAACCACAGTCGCGTTCATTACTAGCCAGCCTGTACTCATGTCGGACGTGAGCCGACGATTCGTTAAATTGGCGCTCATATAGTGGATGAACAATGACTAAAAGCTTCAGAAGAGATCAGAGTGAAATATTAAAATAGGCTCGGCTAGAGCCGAATTTACGCCTGTGGACAAGAAGGAGCCGACTCCCTTGGTAGAAGCAGGAAGCAGACCCTCTAAAGTTTTCTTTAGTTGAATGACTAGGTTTGAAAAAGTTTAGTCAAGTTTTGTATAGCAGAAAAATACCAATTCCGTTGTGGACGGGGGCAGCTGTGTTGGGGGAACGGTCGAGTAGTTGTCCTCCTAAATACAGGCTGGTGGAACTACCGCCGTCTAAATTCAGAGCATTCACACACCCCATACGCTGCATCAATTGGGCGTGTTCTGTCAAGGTGGGACCGGCACCACCTGGGCGGTTATGCACGGCAGCAATCATGAGTGTGCCTGTTGCTGTTGTGCAGATGGCGCTGCGAATAGCTTTTTCGGCAATAAAGGCATCGCTGAATTTTTCGGCTTTGGCATCGAGGACAATTTGATTATTTTGTACTAGTAATGGTCCTGCGCCGACAATGTTGGGGTAACGGCTAAAATCAACGGGAGTGGTGGCGCTGGAAATGCGTAAGGTGGTGCCAATGGGCAATAGATTCGCATTACTGACGGCGTTACCGCGTAAGACTAGCAGGTAGCCATTTTGGGGAATATTGACGCTTATGCTAGTGTCACCGGCTTTGCCACCTAAGAATTGATTGGTAATTTGGTTGTTTTGGACGACGAGAATGATTTCGTTGTTGGTAAGGAAAGTGTAGGTTCCCCAAGCGGGGGTGTAGCGGGCGATACCACTTTGAATGTAGCCACTGTTGACAAATTGAATCGATAGCTGCTGGTTATTGGAGGTGGTTAAGGTTTCTGCCAAGGTGAGACGACCAAAGTAAAATTGTCCGGAGTCATTCCAAGCGATCGCACCTCGGTTGAGAATAGGACTAGATAACCATTGATTATCCCGACGAATCGCACCTAAGGGTAAGCGATTATTGCGGTTAAAATAACCACCATTAATTGCGGCAACGGCTAAATATTGTTGGGCTGTTTGAATTAAAGGGGCGCTCCCTGTAAGAGTAGTGAGGTTCGTCACCATTGGTTTGAGCTTTATTCCCACGGTGCGGGGATTAATTTCTAACCAAACAACGGGAAATCTTTCTGTGCCTAAATTGACAATCTGCTGTCGCCAGCGTAACCCCTGCGCCCAAGTAATATCTTTTTCTACCAATGCATCGGGGCGAATATCGATTATCAGGCGATCGGGATTTGGTATAGTAGTTATCCGGGGCGCTAGACCAAAGGGGACGCTCAAATGAATGATCGTTTGGTTGTTGACTACTTCCACTTGTTGAATAAGTGGATCTGGGGTCGCTTCCGGAGTCGGTGCTGGTATTATTACAGGTGGTAATTGTTTAAGAAAATTTGGCAGCTGTATTTCTGCTGGTGCTGGTGCTGGAGGAGTATAGCGTTGCAACAAAATCGGATCGGCGATGCCATCTAAGGTAAGTATCCACTCTCTATTGGGCGGTGCAGAACTTTTAGGTGTGACGGTATCGGGGTCAGGTGGCAGGGCTTTTTTAATTGGTAACTCTTGTCTAATTTGCCAAGCAGTAGGGCGATCTAAATTTACAACGATGCGAGGCTGTTGAAGAGGGGCAACGCCAACAGTTGAAGATTGCCGACTTTCACTAATATCTGTTACTTTCGCGGCTGGGGTGGAAATCACCAATGTATTGCCATTAACTTGCATCTGCCATTGAGAAGTTTTTGCAAAATTAGTGATATCTAAATACCGATATCCTCCTGCTAACACGCTGGTTAAAACCACTGGCTTTGTGAGGAGGGAAAACCACTGCACTGGCTGTGTGCTGGGATTGCTGCTGTTTAAAAAATCTACCCCAACTAATTGCCTGAGTGCCCCATCACTTATTGAAGTGCTAAATGAGCCTGATTTAGAACGTTTTTGTAACCAAGTACCTGATAAGGTACGACCATTGAGTAAAATTTGATTACCATAAGAGACCACCCCTGCTAAAGGAGGTCGAGGTGACTGTTGAGTCAAAACTGGTGCTAATTTTGTTTCTATTGGAGACTGCTGGGCAAGAGTGGGAAAGGTAGCAGATAAGCACAGTACTGTTGAAATTATTGGCGAGACGAAAGTTGCAAAAAATTTTCTATTGCCCTTATTAGCAATAGCTTTACGGTCTTCTTCTCGGCAAAAATTGAGCATTTTCACCATAACTTACGAGGTAATTTGAAAAACTATTACGGACAACAGAAGTTAACTAATGTTTCTTAATATCAAAAAATCCTGACATCCAGTTTGAACTACAACGTGATACTCTATATGTTGGAGTGTTGTATTTTATAAAGTTCAACGAGTAGTTTACCTACCAAAACCACTGTATTTAAGTGTGGTGACTAACACTTTAAGCTAACCACACGACAAGTGTAGTCTTGGTGAGTAAAGTTGAATTAAGTGTTGCATCCTTACTGATGGTTGCAACTTAAGGGAGGTAGTGGTGGTAGTAACACAAGTGGAAATGGGTAGAAACGCAAAAATCTCAATAACAACACAGATTTAGGAATTGTCAAATGGGCATATAGTGTAATACGGTGCTAAATGTTGTTAAATAGAAAGAATTTCAGCTTTAAAAACAGTGAAGCTTTAAAAACCAGTTTTGTTCCAGGTCTGTCAAGAAAGACCATACCGAAAAAACAGCTAATTGAGTAAATACATAGCTTGACGATATAAATCAAAGACTGTTGATTCCCCATAAAATAAACACAAAAAAATAACGCGATGAGTTTAACACGGGTGAACGAAAAAAGAAACCTGAAGTTAGATTTTTTTTTCCTAATTTTAGGTAATCTGTATTTTTCCATTTTGAAAAGTTAGAAATTTTTTCTCACAAGTAGTGGCAAAATCCGTAATTCAAGTTATCAGCAATAAAATATGAATAATCAACCCATGAATCAAGACCAAAAAATGACATTTTCGGATACGTCTTCAAGGTGTACCTACCAGGGTCCTCGATGGTTAGTAGAAGAGCGAGATGCTTGTGGTGTGGGCTTTATTGCCCATCGCCTAAATCACGCTAGCCATGAACTTGTTACTAAAGCCTTAGCTGCTTTAACTTGCTTAGAACACCGGGGTGGTTGTAGTGCAGACCAAGATTCCGGTGATGGTGCGGGAATCTTGACAGCGATTCCTTGGGAGTTGTTCCAAGCTGACTTTGCCACAAGAGGTGTGGAACTGCCTTCTACCAAAAATATTGCTGTCGGGATGATATTTCTCCCACAAGATGCAGAAACAGCGCTTTCATGTAAGGCAATAATTGAGGAAGTAGCTAAGTCAGAAAATTTGACTGTACTGGGCTGGCGAGTAGTGCCGGTGCAATCTAATATATTGGGGATACAAGCAAGAGAAAATCAACCCCAAATTGAACAAATTTTGCTAGCTTCTGATAAAAGCGGCGATGAATTGGAACGGCAATTATATATTGCTCGTCGTCGGATTTTCAAAGCTGTAAAACATATTTGGGAAGATTTATACATCTGCTCGTTGTCTAGTCGGACAATTGTCTACAAAGGCATGGTGCGTTCTGCCGTATTGGGAGAGTTTTATCTGGATTTAAAAAATCCGGCTTTTAAGAGTGCATGGGCAGTATATCACCGCCGCTTTAGTACCAACACTATGCCCAAATGGCCCTTAGCGCAACCAATGCGGCTTTTGGGTCACAACGGTGAAATTAACACGCTATTTGGTAACATCAATTGGATGATGGCACGAGATGCCAGCTTGAATCATCCAGTATGGGAGAATCGTCTAGAAGAACTCAAGCCTTTTGTTCACATCGATAACAGTGACTCAGCGACTTTAGATAACGTAGTTGAGTTATTGGTGCAGTCTGGACGCAGCCCACTGGAAGCCTTGATGATTATGGTTCCAGAGGCTTACCAGAATCAACCTGATTTAAGTAATTTCCCGGAAATTGTTGATTTTTACGAATACTATAGCGGTCTGCAAGAAGCCTGGGATGGTCCAGCACTTTTAGTATTCGGCGATGGTCGGAAAGTCGGTGCAACACTTGACCGCAATGGCTTAAGACCAGCTCGTTACTGCATTACCAAAGATGATTACATCGTTGTCGCTTCCGAAGCTGGGGTAGTAGATTTCCCAGAAGCCGATATTATCGAGAAAGGCAGACTCGGACCTGGGCAAATGATTGCCGTGGATTTAGAAAGCCATGAAGTGTTGAAAAATTGGGAAATTAAACAGCGCATCGCAAAACAGCAGCCATATGGAGAATGGTTGCAAAAGTATCGTCAAGATATTAAGTCATTGGTCAGTGAATCGTCTGTTAATGGCAACGGACATCATGGAAATGTCAACGGTAACGGACATTCTACAACCAATAATATAGACAGTCAGGGCGGAGTTACGCCATCCCGATTGCAACATCAAATCGCTTTTGGCTACACCACAGAAGATGTGGAAATGGTAATTCAGCCAATGGCAATGGAGGGGAAAGAAGCGACTTTCTGTATGGGGGATGATATACCTCTAGCGGTTTTGTCAGAAAAACCCCATTTGCTGTATGACTATTTCAAACAGCGCTTTGCTCAAGTGACAAACCCGGCAATTGACCCGTTGCGGGAAAGCTTGGTGATGTCTTTGAAAGTGGAATTGGGTGAACGGGGTAACTTATTAGATCCCAAGCCAGAATATGCTAAAAGGCTGAAGCTAGAATCGCCTCTGCTGAATACAGCACAGTTGGAAGCTATCAAGTTGTCGGGATTTGCTACGGCTGAGTTGTCAACGCTGTTTGAAATTGCCGCAGGTCCTAATGGGCTGAAAGAAGCAGTGAAGTCTTTACAAGCACAAGCTGCGGAATCGGTGCGAGCTGGTGCGAAGATTTTAATTCTTAGTGACAAGGTAAGTCACGGCATCGGTACAAAATACACCTATATTCCCCCTCTGTTAGCGGTGGGTGCGGTACACCATCACCTAATTCGCGAAGGGTTGCGAATGAAAGCATCCTTGGTTGTGAATACAGCTCAGTGCTGGAGTACACATCACTTTGCCTGTCTAATTGGCTACGGTGCTGGTGCGGTTTGTCCTTATCTGGCTTTGGAAACTGTGCGCGATTGGTGGTTAGAACCGAAGACGCAAAAGTCTATGGAACGTGGTACAATTACAACCCTCACTTTAGAGGAAGCTTTTGGGAACTATCGCAAAGCGGTAGAAGCAGGTTTGTTGAAAATCCTCTCGAAGATGGGAATTTCTCTGCTATCGAGTTATCAAGCCGCACAAATCTTTGAGGCGATTGGCATTGGTCAAGATTTGTTAGAGATGGGATTTTATGGTACGACTTCCCGCGTGGGTGGTTTGAGTATCAGCGAACTTGCGACTGAGGTGCTTTCGTTCCACTGTAAGGCTTTCCCGGAACTGACAACCAAGAAGCTAGAAAATTTTGGTTTTGTGAATTACCGTCCCGGTGGGGAGTATCACATGAACAGTCCGGAATTGGCAAAAGCGCTGCATAATGCCGTAGGCTTGGCAAAAGTGAAAGAAAACGGCGCATCGGGCAAAACTGCTTATGACCATTACGAGGTATATAAGAAATATTTGCAAGAAAGACCGATTACAGCTTTGCGTGACTTGCTAGACTTGGAAAGCGATCGCCAATCAATCCCCATTGAAGAGGTAGAATCTGTAACAGAGATTGTTAAACGCTTCTGTACCGGCGGAATGTCTTTGGGTGCGTTGTCGCGAGAAGCTCATGAAACTTTAGCGATCGCCATGAACCGAATTGGCGGAAAATCTAATTCTGGGGAGGGTGGCGAAGATCCGGTACGTTTTAAAGTTCTGGATGATGTGGAAGATGGTAACTCGCCAACTCTACCGCACTTAAAAGGTTTGCGGAATGGTGATACTGCTTGCAGTTCCATTAAGCAAGTCGCATCCGGACGCTTTGGGGTGACACCTGGCTATTTGATGAGCGCTAAACAAATTGAAATCAAAATCGCTCAAGGTGCAAAACCTGGGGAAGGGGGACAACTTCCAGGGACAAAGGTTAGTCCTTACATTGCCATGTTACGCCGTTCTAAGCCTGGGGTAACGCTGATTTCCCCACCTCCGCATCACGATATTTATTCCATTGAGGATTTGGCGCAGTTGATTTTTGATTTGCACCAAATTAATCCGAAAGCACAGGTATCAGTAAAGCTGGTTGCAGAAATTGGTATCGGTACAATTGCGGCTGGTGTGGCAAAGGCAAACGCCGATATCATCCAGATTTCCGGTCATGATGGCGGCACCGGCGCATCTCCCTTAAGTTCGATTAAACACGCGGGTTCGCCGTGGGAACTCGGTTTAAGTGAAGTGCATCGCGTGTTGATGGAAAACAGTTTGCGCGATCGCGTCATTTTGCGCGTTGATGGTGGCTTCAAGAGCGGTTGGGATGTGGTAATCGGTGCGTTGATGGGTGGCGAAGAATTCGGTTTCGGCTCCATCGCGATGATTGCTGAAGGCTGTATAATGGCGCGAATTTGTCACACCAACAAATGTCCTGTGGGTGTCGCTTCGCAAAAAGAAGAGCTGCGGAAACGGTTTACTGGTATGCCAGAACACGTAGTCAACTTCTTCTACTTTGTAGCCGAAGAAGTGCGGAGTTTGTTAGCGCGACTTGGCTATCGAAAGCTTTCGGAAATCGTTGGACGTGCCGATTTGTTGAAAGAGCGGGAAAACGTTAAGCTGACGAAAACGCGATCGCTAAATCTCGACTGCTTGCTGAAGTTGCCCGACACTAAACAAAACCGTAGCTGGTTGCAGCACGAAGAAGTTCACAGCAACGGTGTGGTTTTGGATGACGAATTGTTAGCGGATGCAGATATTCAAGCTGCGATTAACACGCAATCTACTGTGACAAAGACTTGGAAAATAGTTAATACAGATAGAACAGTTGGCGCCAGATTAGCCGGAGCGATCGCATCTCAATACGGCGACAATAACTTTGCAGGGCAAATAAACCTGAACTTCAAAGGTAGTGTCGGACAAAGCTTTGGTGCATTCAATCTCCCAGGCATGAATTTAACCTTAGAAGGAGAAGCAAACGATTACGTAGGTAAGGGAATGCACGGTGGAGAAATCATTATTAAACCCCCGGCTGCTGCCACTTATGACCCTGCACAAAATGTGATAATTGGCAATACCTGCCTTTATGGTGCTACTGGTGGAATGTTGTTTGCCAACGGTAAGGGTGGAGAACGGTTTGCGGTACGTAATTCTAAAGGTACAGCAGTCATTGAAGGTGCAGGAGATCACTGTTGCGAATATATGACTGGTGGTGTAATTGTCGTCTTGGGTAAAGTTGGACGCAACGTCGCTGCGGGGATGACTGGTGGACTTGGGTATTTCTTAGATGAAGAGGGTGGATTCCCAGAATTAGTTAATAGGGAAATCGTCAAACTTCAGCGGGTAATTACCGAAGCCGGCGAAAAGCAACTGCAAGAATTAATCAAAGCACATAGCGATCGCACTAATTCACCAAAAGCGAAGATGATTTTGCAAAACTGGCAAGAATTCTTACCCAAGTTTTGGCAGTTGGTTCCCCCTTCTGAAGCTGATAGTCCAGAGGCAAATCCCCAGTTTTTTGCCGAAAAACAACTCAGTTCTGTTTAGAATATCATGTCCAACGCAAGAGACGTTCCGCCGGAACGTCTCTACAATGTTATGTCCCTACAGAACGGTATTGGATTATATATAGCAGTCCTATATGATTTGTGAACGATACAGATGTAGAGACGCGATACCCTTGCGTCTCTACAATTTCAATTTTCACGCTCTTATTTAGGATTGCTATATTAGTTTGTAGTTGTTACTAACTTAACTAATGACTAATAACTAATAAATATTACTTTTTAGCTGTCATTAGCTTCTGGTCTTTATTTTGCATTTCTAAGAGTTCCGGTATAGTGACAAAGCTATAGCCCTGCTTTTTAAAGTAGTCAATAATTTGTGGTAGAGCTTCCACCGAGTGAGAACGATTACCGCCACCATCATGCATTAGCACAATTCCGCCCGGTTTTGATGCCCTGGTGACATTACGGATCAATCTAGAAACGGGAGGACGGCTGTAGTCTACAGAGTCAGCAGACCACATTACTATTGTATATTTTTGGTTTCTGGCATAAGCAGCTACCCCGTTGTTCATGATTCCCCCAGGTGGTCGGAACAAAGTTGTTTTCACACCAGTAGTTTTATAAATCAGGTCAGACGTGCTGTCAACTTCATAAGCCGCTACTTGTGGATTCATGAAATGATATCTGTGAGTCCAAGTATGGTTAGCAATGACATGACCTTCAGTCACAATTCTCTGACCTAATTCTGGATGCTCCTTAAGCATCTGCCCAACAACAAAAAATGTGCCTTTGATGTTATTTTTTTTGAGAATATCCAGTACTTTAGCTGTACTTCCAATCCAAGGACCATCGTCAAAGGTAAGAGCAATTACTTTCTGACCTTGACTGAGTTTTGCTTCTGCGATGGTTGCCCCTTGAAAACGTTGTGGCACACTGTAAGCAAGACCCTTTGCTTTGGCTTCTTGCTGCCAAGTTCTAAGCATCGCCGATTTTAATTGCTCAATGCGCTGAGTTGTTTCTATAGGAGTAATCTTACTGTCGGATTTTATACTGGTTTCACTATTTGCTTTGGAGGCTTTTGGATTAATAGGCATCATTAAACCAAGGCTTAAACTGCTACCTAAGGCAAGCAGAGCAATTATGATTCCTTGCGACCAAAAAAACGACTTATTGCTTTCCACGTCATAGCTCCTTCAAGGGTGAACCATCAGTCTCGGTTCTGACGGTACTTTATAGCACATTTTTTGTAATTATTAGATACCAAGTTAGTTTCTGGTAATCCTGAAGAATTAACAACTGATTAACAGAAATATAAGAAAATTGAGCAAATTCATTGCACAAGTTTAATTTCAGCTTAGATTATCTGCCTTGAGGCAATAGTAGCTAATAATAGCTATATGAATAACAAATCAGTTACCTAAGCATATTTGTTATTTTTGAATATGAATTTTAAGTGCCGGATAAAAAATGAAGTTAATACTTCAGAAATAATTTATCCTTCTTTTGTCGAAGACCAAGGCAAACAAACTTTATTGGAGAAGAGTGCCGATTTATTATTTTCATTCTTTATCCTTTGTCATTCATACTTGACAAAAAATATTGTACTGCTAAATGTTATTCCTTCCTTTTTAAAATATACTTATATTTTAAATTTACTTAATGTAACTTTTGCCGTTTGTTAATTACTTGAATATAAATTATATTAAGTTAATTTATATAAAGCAAGATGCACTATTACCGCAAATACAAGATTGTTGGGTTTTTTGAATGGTAGTTTGATTTCCCCCACGCTACACTAGTGATACTATAATTATATGTCCTTGAATATGGTATAAATACTGAAACAAGAAAAAAATTTTTGTTGAAGTAAGTTAAAATACTGTGTATTATAGTCTCATTGAAGCATTTAATTTGCAATCAAAAAGTAATATTGAATACGAGCAACACCGAAAATAGTCAATAATTGCCGTAGCTTTATATACTAAATAATCGAGTTGAATTATTAGTAACATCACATAATTCTCAATTTGTGTTGTACGGACTATAGTACTTCAGATGAGGATAGAAAGCAGACCAAAAACACTTTCTACGCGACCCACTGATCTTGAGCAAATCGGACAGCGAAGCTAGCAAGTAGAATGGCAAAGAAGCCCATAACGGAGCGTCCCCAAAAAGGATGACGAGCAAGCAGCACCCCAAAAGCGATCGCTAGGGATACAATACCATAAGACAAACGATTTAAAGAAATCGTACCTCCCGATGCGAGTAACATACCGATGCCACAAAATCCATAGACAACAGTAATTAAACTAAGTTCCCGACGTAAACGCCATAACAAATATATACCACCAAATATCATCACAACGTTAGTCAAAGGATCGCCGGCTAACAGCCACAAGACTAACCCTAAGCAGGCAAAGCCATAATTTACCTTAGTAGCATCTAATTTTTTGCGGAAATACCACAATAAAAAAGCGCTACCCATAATAATCACAAATATCAGTGGATGCCAAGGGTCTTTAATGTAACCATAGTTCCAATTAATTGTACCGACGACAATTTGCATTATCATCTTTAACCAACGCAGCCAATCAAAACCCAATGACGGACGCCATGCTTTTTGAGCGTGGAGAAAGGCTAAAGCGTCCCCCATTGTAATTTGGCAATACAAGCTCCATAGAAACAAACCACCACCAGCAGCTAAACTAGCAATGTAAGCTTTTACACCTCTGCGTTCAAACAAACTTACAAGGAAAAGTGCAGGTATCAGCGCGATCCCCGTAGGACGTGCTGCCGTAGCGATCGCACCCCAAAGCGCTGTCCACGCATATTGTTGTTTATCAAAAGCTTTTAAAGTAGCTGTACTAAACAAAAGATACAGTCCTTCAGAATAAATTACAGTGCCGAATAAAGACAGCGGACACCAAGCTAGAGAGGCTGTTACCCAACGCGCTTTTTGTTTGCCATGACGCTCATTCATCCAAGCGTATAATACTATCAGCGCTCCTAAAAAGGCGAGATTATTTATCAATGTGGCTGCTACTTTAAAAGGTAAGCCAACACTCATCAATATGTGAGTAACTAAAGGAAACAAAGGAAAAAAAGCAACCGATGGCAGTTGCTTTCCGGGAATTGAGTAATTGTATCCGAAAGTGGCGATCGCTTCGTAAAAGTTACTATCCCAAGAAAAGAAAACATCCCAGCCAAATTTAGCAGCAACTACTCCCGGTGGAACTGGAAGTAAAGGCACAATCAATAACATGATTATGCAGATAAATATGCGGCTAGATAGCCACATGATAACTGGAAAAAATAATTTATTATTGATTATCAAAATATTTCACACCAAATTAATAACTAGATAATACAGCAGATTACGCTTTCATCGAAGACAAGAGACGTAGCAGTGCTACGTCTCTACAAGGAGAGGGGTTTTATATATGTACTTCATTTACCTCAAATCTGGTGTAAATAAACTCTTTGTTAAGTAGTAAGGGTTTTAGCCCTTAAAATCTTTGATTTGAGCGATAAATTGCTCACTACGATGGATACATTATTCTTTATTTAGTAAACAAATAAACGTCATCGCGCTGATATTTCAACTTAAATTCTGGTTTAGTTTTGACTTGATTTACCAAGCTACTAGCAAATTGTGGATTACTTGCCCAGCCAGGATGACGGACATCTAGCAATATATAATCGAAGATTGTTAAATCAGTTTGTGGTGAATTTGCATCAGTCAATTTAATTAATTGCCGATGTGCCAAGTGCGGGGAAATTGCCGCTGTTGTGTAAACACTTCCTTTAGTTTGAACTTGAGCGATCGCTTCTTGTGTAGCTTGCCAAGTATCCAGAGATTCTAAATATTTTCCGCCAAAATGGGTAAATTTTGCTAAAGCAAAGAAAGTCACTAAAGACCACAAAATAATTGCTCGTTTGTTTTGCAACCACCCCTTCCCTGCTGCAAGGCTAGAAATAACAGCTAACAACAAAAATGGAAGTGCTGGTAAAGAGTATTGATGCACCAAATCTTTTTGAGGTTGGTAGTCAGCGATTAGATTAATTGCTACACAAGGAATTGCACCGATTAAAGGTGCCATACCTGGAAGTGAAAGTCCCCAAATTACAGGTGCTAGCAGCAAAATCAAATATCCTAAATTATCTAAT
Organism: Nostocales cyanobacterium PMM_0069; assembly: GCA_949127635.1. Taxonomy (GTDB): domain Bacteria; phylum Cyanobacteriota; class Cyanobacteriia; order Cyanobacteriales; family Nostocaceae; genus Hassallia. Next base: position 21,335 of record CASBQA010000364.1, read on the forward strand.
GAAAAAACTTTTCCTAATACCAATCCCGGCTTTAATATTAGATTTTGAGCAATTTCTGTAACTGAATTACCTAAATAGCTAAAACGTCCAACTGCTGCTGCTTCCCTACCACTAAAAAAGGGAATAATCATTTGAGAACTAATCAAAAACCAGGCAACACCAACGCCAAGAGCGATAATACCGTACAAGCGCCGTTTTTCAAACAAAATCAACCAAACACCCATTGCAGCTACCGTCAGGGATAAAACTGCTTTACAACTTAAAATCAAGATAATGCTGACACAAAACCATGCAGTTTTTCCTTGCCGTGCAAACCATACCGCTGCTAATAAAATAGGGAGAGCGATCGCTTCTGGATGGAAATCAAACAAATTGATATTAAACACCACTGGATATAACAAGTACACAGCTGCCATTGCTATGGATTGCTGCGGTGTCAAATTAGCTTGACGCGCTAAATACCAAGTAGGCAATGCACCTAACGCTAAAGCAGCTGCCTGCACAGCGAATAACCAATAAACACTAGGGTAAATTTTGTACAATAAAGCCAAGGGATAAAAAATAAAAGCGGCATGATCGCCCAAAATGTGATATCCCATGAAACTAGAAACAGCCGGTTGTCCTTGGCTAATTAAGTAAACTGCTTGGTCAAAAATTCCTAAATCAAAAGCGGTTGATTGAAACAAAATGTGTCGTAAACTGCTGCACGCAAATAAAATTACGGTACTGATGCCAATCATCCAACCAACAGTACCAAACACAATTAGTTTTTTTCCCATATCACCTCTACCAATTTTGAATAATTTTTTCTCGTAGTAAGCACTTCAGTGCTTATCTTAAGCTAACCAAAGTTCTTGAG
>CASBQA010000365.1 GCA_949127635.1 Nostocales cyanobacterium PMM_0069
ATTGTTGCTTGTCCCCGTGCATCCTTTAGCTTTGCATATTGGTAAAATGCTAGCGGGAGTGATGCGAGGATTGTTGACTTCGCTGGGTGTAATTTTGGTAGCGCTACTGTTTACTGGTAACTGGCGTTTTTTGCACCCGTTGTTTTTGTTATTGTTGGTGCTGAGTTGTGCAGTTTTTTCCGGTTTGGGGGTAATTGTCGGGTTAAGTGTGCGATCGCTTGAAGCTGTCGGACTCTACAACAACTTTATCATCATCCCCATGTCTTTTCTAGGAGGAACTTTCTTTGACCCAAATACATTACCAGCAGCTTTAAAAGTTGTAGTTTATTTATTACCGCTTACTTATGCCACCTTAGGACTGCGTGCAGCTGCTTATTTACCATTGTCGCAGTTTCCTTGGTACAGTATACCGATTTTGTTAGTGATGGCGATCGCTCTTTCTCTCTGGGGTGGTTACATTTTTGCTCACCAACAAGATTAACATTTGCAAAAAGCCAATTAATCCAAAATGCTAATTCGCAGTGCCACATCAGACGATGTACCCAAAGTTTTACCAATGGTTGCCAAAATTTGTGCATTGCATGAAAATTGGGATACCGCCAAGTATGGATTTTTACCTTATCCAGAACAGCGTTATGAAAAATGGTTGACACGGTTAGCGAATAGTAGCGATCGCAATGTCTTCCTAGTAGCGGAAGATGAAGGTAAATTGGGGGGATTTCTACTAGCGACAGTTGAGCGAGAAATCCCAATTTACCGTTTACAGGAATATGCTTTTATTCACGATATCTGGGTTGAACCAGAATATCGGCAAAACCGAGTAGCGCAACAAATGGTCATGTTGTGTGTCGAGCGCTTTAAAGAAATGGAAGTCCAGCAAATTCGGCTTGATACCACAGCTATCAACGAAGCAGCACGACGATTATTTGCATCCTGCGGTTTTCGCATTAGCACCATAGAAATGCTTAAAGAGTTAGGAGTCAAAAGTAATTAGTTATTAAACCCCTAACTCCCAACTCCCAACTCCTAACTCCTAACTCCTAACTAGCAGCTAAAAGTGTTTTCTCCAGAGGTGTCCAACGGAAGAAGCGATCGCCTCCTCTTTCGAGAACTACTTTTACTCGTGGTTCTATACTAGGCAAAGACGCTAAATATTCAACTTCCTGATTGGAAAGAATATGCCCTTCAATAATCCACAACACTAGACCCTTTGACTTTGGTGGTAGCTGTTCTAGCTGATAATTGATAATCGGGGGTACATAGTATACAAAGCCGACTGCTGCACCATTAGGGATAGTTTTTTTACCCAGGTGAGGAGGTCTGATTCCATGAACTCCTGTCAAATAAGCAGCTAAATCGCCCAGTCCTCTTGCGGTAATATGCAAAGTGACATAACCAGCCGCACGCAGTCGGCGTTGATACCGACCTTCAAAACCCCCTTCCAGAGGTGCGTACACCCCAAGAGTGCCAAATTTTTCCAGGTCGCGAATGAAAGGTTTGCCAGTGGTTATTAGTGCCATAGATTTTCGTATTATCCCACTTATATATTTCTATTATTCACTGTTAATCGATATATTTAGTTAGATAACAAACTTATAAGAAATACCTTGGCGACTAGAAGTCGCGGCTATACAGACAAAACCCACGCAGGTGGGTTTAAAACCCTTAGTCCACCTTCGTGGACTTCGTTTGTGTTATTCGCCAAGGCTATACAGGCAAAACCCACCTGCGTAGGTTTACAACCCTTGATTTTCTCTTAGTCCACGCAGGTGGACTTCGTTTGTATAGCCGCGACTTCTAGTCGTCAGGCGCTGGTGCTACACCCTCTTTTCACAAAAATTATAGACAAACGTAAATAGATGATCTATATTATTAGATTGTGACCAAAATATAAAATTAGTTTACCTTCTAATTAGCATTCCTAGCTAGTTTTAGCATTTAGGGTTGATAATTAAATCCAAAGTGTGATATAATCGCTCGGATGGGTAAGAAGCTGATAAACTAATAGAGCCTTGAGTAAACTTAGGAGCATTGGAATAAAAACCAAAGCACAACCTAAGAAAAAAAGCGCATTCACTCATGCGCCTCTCTTGAAACTAGGCAAAACATTAAGCGATCGCTTAATGTTTTTAGTTAAGTAAAAACTGAGCATTCATCATGGTTTGATGACATTGCATCAGTCTCAGTCAAGGGATACTGAGCAGCGATTGTATGCTTAAGTCCCACTGCAACACGGGCACATGAAGTGTGACGCAAGTCGTTTTCATTTCTTCGTCAAAAGCAGTGTCCGCCAGAAAGTGCCAGAGCAATCGCCTAAGGGACGAAGCATTGCTGCACAAAGCACTTGCGTCATAAAGCAAGAGCACGCGTTAATTCCAATCATTGATGACTTCCAATTGGGAAGGAATTTTTGGCTTTTCTGGTGAATCAATGAGTGAAAATAAACGGATTCAGCAACACGATTAACGAGACGTTTGTTGCTGCGTGAAGCATCCACTGGCTGCCAAACGCCCTATTTGGGGCATTTAAACTAGTGTGTTTCATGAATCCAATTTTAAAAGTAAGTAGATAAGGAGAGCCAGTAACTGTGTCTGTAGGCATTCTCGGCACCAAACTGGGCATGACCCAAATCTTTGACGAAGCAGGAGTATCCATTCCTATCACTATCGTCCAAGCGGGACCATGCACAGTAACACAAGTAAAAACAAAACAGACCGACGGTTACTCTGCCATTCAAGTTGGCTATCGTGAAGTGAAGCCAAAGGCTTTAAACAAGCCTTTACTGGGACATCTGGCAAAATCAGAGGCTCCAGCATTGCGTCACTTACGGGAATATCACATTGAGAACGCTAGTGAGTATTCTTTAGGTCAACAAATTACGGCAGATATTTTTAGTGCAGGTCAAATTGTAGATATAAGCGGTAAAAGTATCGGTCGCGGTTTCGCAGGGAACCAGAAACGAAACAACTTTGGTCGTGGACCTATGTCACACGGTTCCAAAAACCATAGAGCACCCGGTTCGATTGGTGCGGGTACAACACCCGGTCGTGTCTATCCAGGTAAGCGGATGGCAGGACGTTTGGGTGGGAAGCGCATCACAATTCGTAAGCTGACTGTAGTGCGAGTAGACCCAGAACGTAACTTATTGCTAATCAAGGGAGCTATTCCTGGTAAACCCGGAGCATTGATAAGTATTATTCCAACCAACAAAGTTGGTAAGTAGTTAGTGGTTAGTGGTTAGTAGAACTAACAAATAGCAACTAACAAAGAACAAAGGACAAAAAAATGACATTTGAGTGTGTAGTTAAAAATTGGCAAGGAGAACAAGTCGGAGAGAAAAGCTTCGATTTGCGAGTTGCCAAAGAAACAACGGCGTCTCATATTGTGCATAGAGCCTTAGTGAGACAGATGACCAATGCTCGCCAGGGAACTGCCAGTACAAAGACCCGTGCAGAAGTTAGAGGTGGTGGTCGCAAACCGTGGCGGCAAAAAGGTACAGGAAGAGCGCGTGCGGGTTCAATTCGTTCACCCCTGTGGCGTGGTGGTGGTGTGATCTTTGGACCAAAGCCCAGAGATTATAACCTCAAGATGAACCGCAAAGAGCGGCGTTTAGCATTGCGGACAGCCTTTGCTAGTCGCATTGACGATTTGATTGTAGTGGAAGAATTTAGCAACGAGTTTCAACGCCCGAAAACCAAAGAATTGGTACAAGCGATCGCCCGTTGGGGTTCAGAACCAGAAAGCAATACACTTTTAATTTTGTCGGATCGCACCGAAAACGTTTATCTCTCAGCTCGCAACATCGAAAAATTAAAGTTAATTGCCGCTGACCAACTAAACGTTTACGACTTGCTGCGGGCTGACAAAATTGTTATTACAGCATCAGCTTTAGAAAAAATTGAGGAGGTCTACAGTGCATAACTTTGACCCCCGTTATTTGCCCGACTTAGTGCGTCGCCCAATTGTCACCGAGAAAGCGACCATTGCAATGGAGCAGAATAAATACACTTTTGAAGTAATTCCTAAAGCAACCAAGCCAGAAATTAAAGCCGCTATTGAAACCTTGTTTAATGTCAAGGTTGTGAAAGTGAATACCTCAAGACCACCTCGCAAAAAGCGGCGCGTTGGTAAATTTCTTGGTTACAAACCCCAATACAAGAAAGCCATTGTCACAGTGGCACCTGGGGACGAAGACAAGATTAGACAAGTTCTATTCCCAGACGTGTAATTAGTTAGTAGTTAGTAGTTAGTAGAACTAACAACTAACAACTAACAACTAACAACTAACAACTAACAACTCTAATTATGGGTACTCGTTCTTATCGCCCTTATACCCCCAGTACTCGCCAAGTTACTATCTCCGACTTTGCGGAAATCACCAAAACCGAGCCGGAAAAGTCCTTAACGACACATAAGCATCGTCATAAAGGTAGAAATAACCAAGGGCGGATTACTAGTCGTCGGCGGGGTGGCGGACATAAACAACTTTACCGGATCATCGACTTTAAACGCGATAAGCGGAATATTCCCGCGAAAGTCGAAGCGATTGAATACGATCCAAATCGCAACGCCCGGATCGCCCTTTTGTTTTACCAAGATGGCGAAAAACGCTACATTCTTCATCCCAACGGCTTGAAAGTCGGGACAACAGTTATTGCTGGACCTGATGCGCCCTTTGAAGATGGTAACGCTTTACCTTTGTCGAATATTCCCTTGGGTACTAGCGTTCACAACGTCGAATTGACCCCAGGAAAAGGCGGTCAAATCGTTCGTTCCGCCGGTGCTACCGCGCAAGTTGTGGCGAAAGAAGGAAATTACGTTACCATCAAACTGCCTTCTGGTGAAGTCCGAATGATTCGGCGCGAATGCTACGCCACCATCGGACAAGTTGGTAACACCGACGCGAGAAACCTGAGTGCAGGTAAAGCAGGAAGAAACCGCTGGAAAGGTCGCCGTCCTAAGGTCAGAGGTAGCGTCATGAACCCAGTGGATCACCCACATGGTGGTGGTGAAGGTCGCGCTCCCATTGGTAGATCCGGTCCTGTGACACCTTGGGGTAAACCTACCTTGGGTATGAAGACACGCAAGCGTAAGAAACCAAGTAGCAAATTTATTGTACGTCGTCGTCGTAAGTCTTCTAAACGCGGACGCGGCGGACGCGAGTCTTAAAAAGTACGAAGTATGAAGGATGAAATCTGAAGTGTGATTCATCCTTAATCCTTCATTCTTTATTTTCATCCTTTATCCTTAATCCTTCATCCTTTATTATGGGTCGTTCTCTAAAAAAAGGTCCCTTCGTTGCGGATCATTTACTCAAGAAAATTGAAAAGCTCGACGCAATCAACAGAAAAGAAGTTATTAAAACTTGGTCGAGAGCTTCAACAATTTTGCCCCTAATGGTAGGACATACCATCGCTGTTCACAATGGACGCCAACACGTACCAGTTTTTGTGAATGAGCAAATGGTAGGACACAAATTAGGTGAATTTGCCCCGACACGCACATACAGGGGTCATGGAAAAAGTGATAAAAAAGCAGGGAGATAGAGTTATTGGTTAGTGGTTAGTGGTTAGTAGATAGTGGTTAGTATTTCATAAAACAATTAACAACGCTCCTAATAACAACTAACAATTAACAACTAACTAATAACAAAAAAGGAGAAACTTATGGCAACTGATACTAAAGAAGTAAAAGCGATCGCCCGTTTTGTACGCATGTCTCCCTTTAAAGTGCGTCGCGTACTCGATCAAATTCGCGGCAGATCCTACCGAGAAGCGCTAATTATCCTGGAATTCATGCCCTATCGTGCCTGCGAACCAGTATTAAAGCTGATTAGAAGCGCGGCAGCAAATGCCGAGCATAACGATGGGTTAGATCGCGCTCAATTGGTGATTACTCAAGCATACGCCGATCAAGGTCCAGTCCTGAAACGGTTCCAACCAAGAGCCCAAGGTCGAGCTTACCAAATTCGCAAGCCGACATGTCACATCACAGTAGCAGTTGCAACTGGTGCGGCTGAATAAGCTTCTCTCAGTAAAAAAATTGCGTACAGTTAGAAATTTTAGAGGAATTATTTGTGGGACAAAAGATTCATCCAGTCGGTTTTCGACTGGGTATTACTCAAGAACACCAATCACGTTGGTTTGCCGTTCCTGACCGTTATCCAGAACTTCTTCAAGAAGACTACAAACTGCGTAACTACATAGAACAAAAGCTGGGTAGATACGCTCAAAACAACGCCGGCATCTCGGAAGTACGAATTGAGCGCAAAGCAGACCAAATCGACTTAGAAGTACGCACGGCTCGACCGGGTGTAGTTGTAGGTCGAGGTGGACAAGGTATTGAAGCATTGCGTACCGGACTCCAAGATTTGTTAGGCGGCAATCGCCAAATTCGCATTAACGTAGTTGAAGTACAACGAGTTGATGCCGATGCTTATTTGATTGCGGAATACATCGCTCAACAATTGGAACGCCGCGTTTCCTTCCGTCGGGTAGTGCGTCAATCCATCCAACGTGCTCAACGCGCTGGTGTACAAGGCATTAAAATTCAAGTTGGTGGTCGGCTCAACGGTGCAGAAATTGCCCGGACAGAGTGGACTCGTGAAGGTAGAGTACCTCTACATACCTTACGGGCTGATATTGACTACTCTTGCTGCACCGCAAAAACCATTTACGGCATTCTCGGTATCAAAGTGTGGGTGTTTAAAGGAGAAATTATTCCCGGACAGGAAGAAACTCCAGCACAACCAGCAACACGCGATCGCGAACCTCGTCGTCGTCAACAACAACGCCGTCGCCAACAATTTGAAGATCGTTCAAATGAAGGATAAATGGGG
>CASBQA010000366.1 GCA_949127635.1 Nostocales cyanobacterium PMM_0069
CCTATAGCGTCGTTAATAATTGGGATACTTTTTGTCAAACAGTTAGTATCCAATGATACATATTTCTGATACTATAAGTCATAGTTAAGATAAATCAGATTTAGAAATACTTAGGAGGTACGCATTGACAGAAAATACCAAATATGAGGTGTGGTTTTCAGGCATTCAAACCTGATTCTTCGATGCCACCCATCTGAACGGTAATTGTCAAATGATTCGCCGTTGTATAAACACTGATTTGTATCAAGTTTATAAGTTAATTTCCTCAACCTATATATAGAAATCAAAAAAATAGCCTGATTTTTGTGAAGATATCTCGAAGTTTCATCTCTCCCCAGGATGAATTTTTATTCAATACGGATCGGTCAGGATGAGACAAAAAAATCCCCCACCATATGGCGGGGGATTTTTAATTATCTACCTACAATACTACTGATGAAAGCTGAATTAACCAAACTTACCAGCAGTAGAGGCAATGAGGAAGGCTGCATAAGTTAGGACGTAGCCAACTGTGAAGTGAGCTAGACCAACCACACGACCTTGAACGATGGACATAGCAACGGGCTTGTCTTTCCAGCGAACTAGGTTCGCTAAAGGAGTGCGCTCGTGTGCCCAAACCAAAGTTTCAATCAACTCTTGCCAGTAACCTCTCCAAGAGATGAGGAACATGAAACCGGTAGCCCAAACTAAATGTCCGAAGAGGAACATCCAAGCCCAGACAGACAAGTTATTCATGCCATAAGGGTTGTATCCATTAATTAACTGAGCGGAGTTAGCCCACAGATAATCACGGAACCAGCCCATCAGGTACGTAGAAGACTCATTAAACTGAGCGACGTTGCCCTGCCAGATACCTAGATGTTTCCAGTGCCAGTAGAACGTGACCCAACCAACGGTGTTCAATGACCAGAACAAAGCGAGGTAGAACGAATCCCAACCAGAGATATCGCAAGTACCGCCACGACCTGGACCGTCGCAAGGGAAGGCATAGCCGAAGTCCTTTTTATCGGGCATCAGCTTAGAACCACGGGCATCCAAAGCACCTTTGACCAAAATCAAAACGGTGGTGTGGATAGCCAACGCAAAGGCGTGGTGTACTAAGAAGTCACCAGGACCGATGGTTAAGAACAGGGAGTTGGTGCTGTTGTTGATAGCATCCAACCAGCCTGGTAACCAAACGTTACCGTAGTTGGGCCAAGCTGTGAAGGCAATGCTATCTGGGTTAGACAGCAAGGTGTTTAAGCCGTAAAGCACTTTCCCGTGAGAAGCTTGGATGAACTGGGCAAATACCGGTTCAATCAAGATTTGTTTCTCAGGAGTTCCAAAAGCTACTACTACGTCGTTGTGTACGTACAAGCTTAAAGTGTGGAAGCCTAAGAAGAGAGACACCCAGCTCAGGTGGGAGATAATCGCTTCTTTGTGCTTCAGCACGCGGTCAAGTACGTTGCCTTTGTTTTGTTCAGGGTCGTAGTCACGTACCCAGAAGATGGCGGCGTGAGCAAAAGCACCTGTCATCAAGAATACAGCAATGTATTGGTGATGGGTGTACAGCGCTGCCTGTGTTGTGTAATCCCTAGCGATAAACGCGTAAGGAGGCATGGCGTACATGTGCTGTGCCACCAAGGAGGTGATGGTTCCCAGCGCTGCCAAAGCCAAGGACAATTGGAAGTGGAGGGAGTTATTGATGGTGTCGTACAACCCTTGGTGAGGCAGGTTGAACGGACCTTCAGTTTCCACACCAAAGAAGTTCTTGGCGTTCAGCATTTCTTTGATGCTGTGACCAATACCGAAGTTAGTGCGGTACATGTGACCGGCGATGATGAAAATCACAGCGATCGCCAAGTGGTGGTGAGCCATATCGGTCAACCACAGCGATTCTGTCTGAGGATGGAAACCACCCAAGAAAGTCAAAATCGCAGTCCCTGAACCTGTTGATGTACCAAACAAATGCTGTGCTGTGTCGGGGTTAGCAGCATAAGCACCCCAGTTACCTGTAAAGAAGGGTGTTAAACCTTCTGGGTGAGGCAGGGTGGATAAAAAGTTATCCCAACCCACGTGCTGTCCGCGAGATTCGGGGATCGCTACGTGAACTAAGTGACCTGTCCAAGCCAAGGAACTAACACCAAACAAACCAGCTAAGTGGTGGTTTAGGCGAGGTTCAGCACTCTTAAACCAAGAGAGGCTGGGACGGAACTTGGGCTGCAAGTGCAACCAACCTGCAAACAGAAATACTGCTGACAATAGCAGGAGGAACACTGAACCCATATATAGGTCATTGTTCGTCCGCATACCGATGGTGTACCACCAGTGGTAAACACCTGAGTAAGCTATGTTAACTGGATTGCTGGCACCAGCTTGGGTAAAAGCTTCGATAGCTGGTTTACCAAAGTGTGGGTCCCAAATCGCATGAGCGATCGGGCGGATATGAAGGGGATCTGTGATCCACTGTTCAAAATTACCTTGCCAAGCGACGTGAAATAAAAGGCTCGAAGCCCATAGGAAAATGATTGCCAAATGACCGAAGTGGGTAGCAAAAATCTTTTGGTAAAGATTTTCTTCTGTCATGCCATCGTGGCTTTCAAAATCATTTCCCATAGCCATCGCATACCAGATCCGACGTGTAGTCGGGTCTTGTGCGAGATCCTGGCTAAATTTTGGAAATTTTGTTGCCATAGGTGTGATAAATCCTCTGACCTTTAGCCATCAGCTACTGGAGTTAGGAGTAAGTAGTAGTTAGGAGGAGGGGAGTTAGAAGTTAAAAGTTATTCTTAACTCTTAACTCTTAACTCATCACTCTTAACTCTTGCTTGTTAGCCTATTGAAAGTATGTGTGCGTGGAAGAATGCCCAGGTGGTAACAATTCCTCCTAAGAGATAGTGAGCCACCCCAACAGCACGACCTTGAATAATACTCAAAGCGCGAGGCTGAATTGATGGCGCTACTTTCAATTTATTATGCGCCCAAACGATGGACTCAATCAGTTCTTGCCAGTAGCCGCGACCGCTGAACAAGAACATCAAGCTGAATGCCCAAATAAAGTGACCGCCTAAGAAAAGTAGACCATAAGCTGATAGCTCACTGCCGTAGGAGTTGATCACTTGTACAGCTTGTGCCCACAAGAAATCACGCAACCAACCGTTGATTGTTATGGCGCTTTGGGCGAAGTTACCACCAGTGAGGTGAGACACAACTCCATCGCTGTCTACCGTCCCCCAGACATCTGATTGCATTTTCCAACTAAAGTGGAAAATTACGATCGAAATGGTGTTGTACATCCAGAATAAACCGAGGAATACGTGATCCCAACCGGATACCTGACAAGTACCACCACGTCCAGGACCATCGCAAGGAAAGCGGAAGCCGAGGTTTGCTTTGTCTGGAATCAGACGAGAACCGCGAGCAAACAGAAATCCTTTTAACAGAATTAGGACTGTGACATGAATTTGGAAGGCGTGAATGTGGTGGATCATGAAGTCCGCCGTACCCAGCGCGATCGGCATCATTGCCACTTTACCGCCTACAGCCAAAATTCCGCCACCGAAAGCATAGCTAACAGGTTCTAGAGCATTGGGAGCGGTGCCGCCAGGAGCTAATGTGTGTATGTTTTGTACCCACTGAGCAAATACTGGCTGCAATTGAATTGCTGAATCTGAGAACATGTCTTGGGGACGACCCAAGGCACGCATCGTGTCGTTGTGAATGTACAATCCAAAGCTGTGGAAGCCGAGGAACATACAAACCCAGTTTAAGTGAGAGATGATTGCATCTCGGTGACGAAGCACCCGATCCAAAACGTTGTTTCGGTTCACTACAGGATCGTAATCCCGCACCATGAAGATGGTGGCGTGAGCCGCACCGCCTACAATAAAGAAGGCTCCAATCCACATGTGGTGGGTGAAGATACACAACTGTGTAGCGTAGTCGGTTGCCAAGTAGGGATACGGAGGCATCGCGTACATGTGGTGCGCCACGATGATCGTTAGGGAACCCAGCATTGCGAGGTTTGTTCCTAACTGAGCGTGCCACGATGTGGTCATGTTTTCGTAGAGACCTCTGTGACCATCGCCGGTGAAGGGACCTTTATGGTTTTCGAGAATCTCTTTGATGCTGTGACCGATACCCCAGTTGGTACGGTACATATGACCAGCAATGATGAAGAGAACAGCGATCGCTAAATGGTGATGAGCAATATCACTCATCCACAAACCGCCAGTTACCGGGTTCAGACCGCCTTTGAAGGTCAAGAAGTCCGCATACTGACCCCAGTTCAATGTGAAAAATGGCGTTAAACCATTGGCAAAGCCGGGGAACAACTCGATCAATAAGTCTTTGTTCAGGATGAACTCGTGGGGCAAAGGTACGTCTTTTACTGACACACCTGCATCCAAAAGCTTATTAATCGGCGCTGATACGTGGATGATGTGACCTGCCCATCCCAAAGAACCGCAACCCAGCAATACTGCTAAGTGGTGGTTCAGCATCGACTCGACATTCTGGAACCATTCCAGTTTGGGAGCGCGCTTGTGGTAGTGGAACCAGCCAGCAAACAGCATTAACGCTGCCATCACTAAGCCGCCGATGGCGGTGACGTACAACTGGAAGGAGTTTGTAATACCCCAGCCACGCCAGATTTGAAACAAGCCTGAGGTGATTTGGATACCGTGGAAGCCACCACCGACATCACCATTCAAAATATCTTGTCCCACAATTGACCAAACGACCTGAGCACTTGGCTTAATGTTCAATGGGTCGCTTAACCAGGCTTCGTAGTTGGAAAACTTCGCGCCGTGGAATATCATCCCGCTCAACCAGATGAACACTACGGCTAAGTGCCCGAAGTGTGCTGCAAATATTTTGCGGGATATGTCTTCTAAATCACTGGTATGCGTATCAAAGTCGTGGGCGAGAGCGTGAAGGTTCCAAATCCAGGTGGTGGTTTTTGGACCTTTAGCAAGGTTCCTGTCGAAGTGACCTGGGGTCGCCCATCTTTCAAATGAGGTGGGAACTGGATCGTTATCGACTATTACTCTTGCCTTTTTCTCCTCTCGCTCTGGAGGACTTATCGTCATTCAGACCCTCCTCTCTTAACAAGGATGTGAGGAATCATTTAAACCACTTGTTGTTTTCTTGACTAAGTTGTGCTTAGTCCGATGCTCCAGATATATCTGATAGCAGCGGTGAAGACCTCACGTGGAGATTGCTTTCTTCTGTTGAATTATAAAGTCTTATCTCCCACATTGTTGAACACAAGTTAACAATAATTAAAAATCGCTGTAGTATTTGTGGAATCTGCTTTTTCCCGGAAAGCAACTTGGACAAAAGTCAATAGCTAATTTATTTAATTTACAAACGATAACAATTCGTAAATTTTATCCCATATCCAGACGCAGTAAGCATTTTGGCTCTGTTTGGCTTTTATTTGTCTTAGATTACGGCGACTACCATATTTTGCGTAAATTGCTATTAATAAATATTTGTGATCAATATGACTAATTCTGAGAAATAACTGATAAAGACCTAAAAAAAATCAGATTTGCAGAAAATTTCACCTTTTGGGCTATGGTTCCGAATGCATGATTTGCGCCAAAATCAGTTGTTGAAGACTAAAACTAGGTGGAACTCATGAAGTGGCGAACAACAGCAATAGCGAAAATCCAACCTAGGATCGCTATCCTCAGGCGGCTAATAATTTTGTTACTGGTATTGACTATTACTAGTTGTGGCGAAAAAGCCGTAAGTCAAGAAGTATCCATTGAATCCAAAGAAAAGCCGCAACAGATTTCTCGGCAATTCTCTGAAGTTTCCCCACCAGCGGTAATTCAAGAACTGCGATCGTCGTTAGAAGTTTATCAACCACAAGTAACAATAGTTACTCCCCAAGCTGATGAAGTTCTGCAAGACGACAAAGTTACAGTCCGCTTGCAAGTTAAGGATTTACCAATATTTCAAGACCCAAAACTCAATCTAGGACTGCATTTAAATGTAATTGTTGATAATGAACGTTACATAAGTGTTTACGATCTGAATCAACCGCTGGTTTTACCAGACTTGTCCCCAGGTACCCATACTTTGCGCGTCTTTGCTTCTCGTCCTTGGGATGAAAGCTTTAAAAATGAAGGTGCTTACGCTCAGACAACATTTCACATCTTTACGAAAACCGACGATAACAATCCCGATCCGGCACTACCCCTGATAACCTACAACCGTCCTCAAGGCATCTACGGGGCAGAACCAATTCTACTAGACTTTTATTTAACTAATGCGCCTCTACACCTCGTTGCTTCATCCAATCCCAACAATCAAATTGCTGATTGGCGCATTCGTTGTACAATTAATGGTGAAAGCTTTGTTCTCGATCGCTGGCAGGCTATTTATCTCAAAGGCTTTAAACCTGGTAAAAACTGGGTCAAGCTGGAATTTCTCGACGATCAGGGAAATGTTGTGAAAAATGTCTTCAATAGCACAATCAGGCTAATTACCTACCAACCAAAGGGTAAAGACACTCTTTCTAAAATCGTTAGAGGTGAACTTTCAGCAGAGCAAGTTCGCTCAATTGTAGACCCCAATTATACTGCTAAACCGACTACGGCTGAACCAAGAAGCGCACCAACAGTTGAAAAAACACCGGAAACTAAGGTGGAGGAACCTGTTACTAAATCTGAATCAAGCCAGCCAAAACAAGTTGAACCTCAATTAGAGGAAACGCCAAAGTCAACGATACCAGAACAATCTCCGCAACCTGGTAAATCAAAATCAGACGGTTTTTTTAATCGCCAGACACCTAAGATTCCCACTTTACAACCACCTGCGACACCATCTTCAAGTGTATCGCCAACATTACCAGAGATTATCGAGCCAAAACCTGAACCGCAATTAGAGGAAACCCCAACTCCGGAATCAACAACTTTACCAGAAAAAATCGCTCCCAATCCGCAAGAACCGGAATTAAAGGGAGATTTCAATGATGCTTCTCCATCTTTGAATTTACCGCTAAATCAGCCGGAGTTGTCAGCACCAAGATTAGATAAAGGCTAAAAAAGCTATAACTTTTGCTTGTAGTTAGCGCTTTAACGCTGAAGCGCTTACTACAGTAAACTTAAGTCTAAATTTTCAGATAATGCCTCAATAAAGGCAAGTCCGGCTACGGAATTACCTACACTGTCTAGGGCGGGACTGTAGGTGGCGATCGCTCCTTGTTTTGGTACTATCGTTAAAAGGGCACCGCTAATTCCTGATTTCATCGGTAATCCAATCCGGATGCTATATTTGGCAGATGCTTCATACAATCCACAAGTTAACATCAGAGCATTGACACAGCGGCGATTTTGTGGTATTACAACTTCGACAAAAGATAAAATCTTTCCTAAACAAGCTAAGTCTTCAACTGTGCCAGAAAGACAGCAAATTTGTTCGTAAGTGTCTATGGCAGTATTCACATCATCTATATATCCAGCTTCAGCAAGATATTGAGCGATCGCTTGATTGGTTTGAGAATTAACTGAACGTACTGAAGCTAACATCGCTTCATCCAGCTTGAAGTTAGAACCGGCTAATTGATTCAGCCATTGACAAAATTTTTGTGTGCGACGAAGAGGATTTTTTCCTGGTAGTTTATCAGCAAGAGTAATTGCACCACTATTAATCATCGGGTTGCGAGGAAATCCGCGATCGCTAACCAGTTGCGTGAGAGAATTAAACGGAGCATCTGATGGCTGAACCCCAACCCACTGAAAAACTGTTTCTAATCCCAGATGCTCTAGCAAATATAACAGCGAAAACGGCTTAATCGCGCTCATCAGCGGAAAAACACAGTTTGTATCCCCTGTACTATAAGCTTGTCCTGATTTACAACAAATGTGAACCGCAAAGCAATGAGGATCGACAACAGCCAATTTAGGAATGCGGTTCGCAACTAGTCCTTGATTCGCTTGAGTTTTAGCTTCTTGTACCCAGGTGGCTAACTCGGTGATAGTTAAAGAATCCAGTTTTTTCAAGATTTATATCGGGTTCGGAATGCGGAATGGGGATAATTACCAATGCCCTCTTTCCTTCGTGTTCTTCGTGTCTTCTCCTGTCGGAGACGCTGCGCGAACGTGGTTCGTTTTAATATAATATGATCATCTCACGCACTCGTAGCAGAAGCGCAAAGAAAGAATTATGACTGATGTTGCTGTAATTGGTGCTGGGATGGCAGGTTTAGTATGCGCCCAGCAGTTAAGTCAAGCTGGATACTCGGTGTTGGTGGTGGAAAAGTCCCGTGGTTTGGGGGGAAGAGTTGCTACACGACGTTTACATAATACTTGTGCGGATCATGGTGTGTGTTATTTGAAGCCGAAGGGTGAATTGTTAAGGCGTTTTGTTGAGTTGTTGAGCCGCCATCATATTCTAGAAGTGTGGACAAATGAGCCAGATGCAAATTATATTGCACCAGAGGGAATGAGTGCGATCGCTAAGTTTCTCGCTCAAAATTTAGAAATATCCCTCAATCAACGTGTCGCAGCTATTGCCCCTATCAATAATAAATGGCATCTCACCTTTGAATCCAGCAATGAAGAATTAACCGCTGCATCAGTAGTTGTTGCCATTCCCGCACCCCAAGCTTTCACACTATTAGCACCTTTAGGCGATTTAGTCAATAAAGCTTTTCTAGATAACTTGCATTCTATAGAATTTTACCCCAGCCTGACTGTTATGGCTGGGTATCCCGCCGACTCGCAGCCACTTCCGGAGTGGAAAGCCTTAACTTTTGTTGACAATCCTGATTTGGCGTGGATTGGTTTAGATAGCAGCAAGCGTCACAATTCCCAGCAACCGCTTTTTGTCATCCAAAGTAGCGCTGATTTTGCCCAACATTATTTAGAATCTCCTGATTTACACCCAGCGGCACAGCAAATGTTGCAAAGTGCAAGTGAGTCTGTGCAACTTTCTTGGCTGGCTACTCCCGAATGGATGCAAGTACATCGCTGGCGTTATGCTTTTCCTCGCAATCCTTGGGACAAAGCTTTTTTATCTGCGGAAAGTTTTTTACCTTTAGTGTGCTGTGGTGATTGGTGTGGTGGCAAACTTGTCGAAGGTGCCATGCTTTCGGGACTAGCAGCTGCGGAGGAAATTAACAATCAAATGAGAAATGTCCCTTTGAGCGGCTTAAATTTTTTAGAATTTCTGAAGTAATCATTTAATCTCTCGTGTGCAATGACGAAAAGTTAAGATATCCACAAATTTCAACCCGTCGGCGTGTGATATTAGAAGTAAGTTATGGTAAGCTAGGCGATGCCTGCGGCAAGGCGAAGCGCCAACGCACTTACCTATCAATTAAAGGCGAACCTCAAAAGCCGTATCCAAACAGCGTATAACCTGATTATGTTGCGCGTAGAGATATACAAACTATTATTAAGTTTGGCGAAAAGTGTGAATTTGCTGCTTTGAGTAAATTTCTCAAAGCGGTTGACGGTGATGAAATTATGAGACTGTGGAAATGATTCAAATTGGTTCATTGGTGCGATCGCGCAATAACAATCTGGGAATAGGCAAAGTTACTCAAATATCCGAACAATCGGTAGTTGTAGAATATTTTTGCTCCTTAGGAAAGCAAATTCAAAATACGTTACCTTTAATTTCCCTGTCTCAAGTGAGAATTCAGCGTCAAACTCGCTGTTATATCAAATTAGAAAATGAAGACAGATGGGGAATCGGCAGAATTTTCGCTTGGGATGAAGACCACGATTTATATCAAGTTGATTTACCAGATAAAAAGACGGTATTAGTACCTGAAGAAGAAGTTTACGTGCGTTGCGATTTACCAATTGAAGACCCAATTGATATTTTAGCAATGAAGGGTCAAGAAACGCCGTACTTCCACGAAAGACGACTTGCTTTAGTTAATTGTTTGATGTCGCAACGCGCTGTCAGTCGGGGCATGACAGGCTTACTTTCTGCTAACATTAAGCTTTATCCCCACCAAGTTGAAGTTATCCGCAGAGTTTTAGAAGACCCAATTCAACGCTACTTATTAGCAGATGATGAAGGTTTGGGAAAAACAATTGAAGCCGGTGCTATTCTTCGTCAATATTTGTTAGATGAACCCCAAGGAATAGCTTTAGTCGTAGTACCGCAATATTTACGAGAACAATGGCATCAAGAGTTAGAAAATAAATTTTATATCTCTCATTTTCCTGATAGAGTGAAAGTGGTAGCGGTGGAAGATGTGCAGAAAATTAACCGCAACGCAGATATAAATTTTGTAATTTTAGATGAAGCTGACAAAATTGCTGCAATGGCGTACTCATTTGACGCTTCACAACGCCAGAGTTTTGCGATTTACAAACACATAGCTCATAAATGCGATCGCTTACTTTTACTTACTGGTACTCCACTATTAAACCACGAGCGCGATTATCTGGCGATGCTACATCTGTTAGATCCTGACATCTATCGGATGGATGATTTGACTTCATTTCGCGCCAAAGTGCAAAACCGTGCCGCAATTGGTAAAATTTTAGTTTCTTTGGAAAATGCAGATTCTGTTGGTTTGAAAGACAATTTAAATCAACTCCAAAAGCTTTTTCCCAAAGATACTTATTTACAGCATTTAGCAGACCAACTAGAAAATTTACAAACAGCCACCGACCAAGATAAAATTATCAGAGCAATTCGCACCCACATCAGCGACACGCATCGACTTCATAGACGAATTCTCCGCAATCGTCTTGCTTCGGTAGAAGATGTAATTCTTGAAAGAAATATTACACCCAAAGCCGAGTATGATTTAGATGAGCGTTCCATAGACATTCACGAATCAATTCAAAAGTGGCGTAGCGTTGCTCCCAATGAAAAAGAGTATCAGCGGATATTTCTGCTTTTATTTCTGGGTTCTGGTACTTGGTTGGGTCTTTTAGAACAGATTATCACCGCACGCTTAAAGAATGTAGCTGGCAAAGAGTTAATTCAAGACTTTGGTGATGAAAGCATTTCCATGCTTACCGACACTCCGAAATTTGCTTCTGAAGAAGAGATTTTAGAGTCTTTGCTGAAAATTGTTCGACAACCATCCGAAGATGGCGATCGCATCGAATTACTCAAAATAGTATTACTTTACTACCTCAGCGAACGCTTTAATCTGCAATCTTATCGGTCAAATCTCAGCAAATTACTCGAACAAGTACAGCGACGGATTATAAGACCAATACCAGGTGATACACTGCCCAAAATAGTTATATTTACCAGCTTTGCATTAGTTGGGGCAGAAATTGCCCGTTGTTTGAGAAGCAGTTTTGGTAAAGCAACTGTCGCTACTCATCAAGTCGGGCAAACTCGTGCTGAAGTTGAAAAAAATCTTAAGCAATTCAAAAACGATCCAAAGTGTTTTATTCTTGTTTGTGATTCTGCTGGACAAGAAGGTCGTAGTTTACAATTTGCCGACTGGATGATTCATTTTGACATTCCTTGGTCGCCAAATAGCCTGGAAAAAAGAATTAGTAGGATAGACAGCATCTACACTACACAGAAAAGTGAGTTAACAGTATTTGCCGGTGCAGATTTAGAAGATAGTCCCCACGATGCTTGGTATCGTTTGTTAAAAGAAGGTTTAACAATCTTTCGGCAATCAATTACCAATTTTCAGTTTTATCTAGATAAAAAATTGCCGCAAATCGAAGCAAAGCTGTTTGAAACAGGAGCAAATGGACTAGTAGAAATTATACAACAAATCCCAGATGAAATCGCCGCCGAAAAAATCAAACTGAGCCAGCAAAACGTTTTAGACGAGATTGATATTCTGGATGAAGATGCTACCCAGTATTTTACAGCATTAGATAATTATGATGCTCAATATCAAGAAATACAGCGATGTGTAGAAGGATGGATTTGTGATGCTTTAGAATTTAAGCAAGTTTATAAAACCGATTTCACTGGAATACAGCGCTATCAACCAACAATGCGTACCTTGGTTCCAGTAGATGAATTGAGAACTTACTTCAACACTTTTGCAGAGACATTTGGCACTTTTAACCGCCAATTAGCAAATCAAAATTCGGAAATCAATCTCTATAGAATTGGTGAAGAATTTCTGGAATCATTAGCATCATATATTCACTGGGATGACAGAGGTCAAGCTTTTGCACTATGGCGATTTGATAAATCTTGGGATAAGAGTGAAGGTAAGGAATGGTTTGGTTTTAGATTCAATTATATAATTGAAGCGAATTTAACTTACCTCAAGGAGGACACCAAATATCACATTCTTAAGCGTCGCGCTGATGGCTTATTTACCCCAATAGTCGAGTCTATTTTCGTTGATGCAGTTGAGCCTATGTCTATAGTGCAGAATGAAGAATTATTAACTATTTTGCAGCGTCCCTATAGAGGTAAAGGTGGCATTCAATACCGTGATTATAATTTAGCCAAAACTCGATTATCAATAATTGATAACTTTGTTGAAGCTAATAAATGGCAAGACTTTTGTTCTCAAGCGCGTCAAACTTCTTTGAAATTACTCCTGGAGCGTCCTGATTTTCTGGAATTGTGCGAAAAACAGGCGAAAATAGCTGAAGATAAATTAAATAAGCGCGTTGAACAATTACAACTGCGGCTTAATCAACTTGTTGAAAACAAAGAAAGGTCAAATTCTGAGCTAGCAGAAGAAATTGAAACAGAAACTGACTTAATACAACTAATAATAGAAGGAATTCGCCATCCTTCTATTCGCCTTGATTCTGTTGGTTTTATTGTCGTTTCTGGATGTCCTCCGACTCAATCTGATGAAGAAGGCGATATTTTTTAAATTCGTAGTGAGGACTTCAGTCCTCTTCTAATTAATATCATTTCCGGTAGATTATATCATGTCCGGTAGCTTACCCATAATTCATGAAGAACCCCACCCGCCTGTGGCAC